>CAZJXN010000012.1:0-50184 GCA_964549655.1 uncultured Saprospiraceae bacterium | reverse complement strand
CTCAACCTTAGCCTCAAAACTTTAAAATCCGCTCTAATTGTTCTTTCAACCTCGCCTCCGGCAAAAATTGTTTTTCTAAAATGGTAGAAAATGGAATCGGCGTATCCAAACTCGCTACCCGCAGCACCGGCGCATCCAAGTATTCAAACAAATGTTCGGAAATGTACGCTGCAAGCTCTCCACCAAAGCCGCCGAAAAGTGTGTCCTCATGTAGAATAATAACTTTATTCGTCTTTTTTATAGTTGTGTTAATCGCCTCATAATCAAGCGGTAGCAACGTTCTTAAATCTAAAATATCCGCATCCACACCCATTTCTTCCACCACTTTTGTAGCCCAATGCACGCCATACCCGTAAGTTATAATCGAAACATCGTTGCCTTCACGCACCAATTTCGCTTTGCCAATTTCTATGGTGTAATAATCATCTGGCACTTCCCCAGAGATACTACGATACAAGGCTTTATGCTCAAAATACATAACCGGATTCGGGTCTTCCAAACTGGCAGTCAGCAAGCCTTTTGCATCATACGGATTGGAAGGATACACCACTTTCAAGCCTGGCGTGTGCGCAAACCACGCCTCATTACTCTGTGAATGAAAAGGTCCTGCACCCGTACCCGCGCCCGTCGGCATTCGGATGACTACGTCTGCATTTTGTCCCCAGCGATAATAGAGTTTGGCAAGATTATTCACAATCTGCGTCATGCCACAAGTCACAAAATCGGCAAATTGCATTTCTACCATTGCTTTATAGCCTTTTAAACCCAAACCTAAACCAATGCCGATAATCGCGCTTTCGCACAAAGTAGTGTTTCTAACGCGTTCTTTTCCAAACTGTTGTACAAACCCGTCTGTGATTTTAAACACACCGCCATACTCCGCAATATCCTGTCCCATCAGCACCAGATTGTCATGCTTTTCCATCGCTTGCCGCAAACCATCAGAAAGTGCGTCAATGAAGCGTTTGTTGGTAGTTTGAGTAGAATTGGGTTCAACTACTTTTTGTTGGTATGGCGCGTAGACATCGTTTAATTCAGTTTCTAAATCGGCTTCTAATTCCGGCTCGTTATTCGCAGTTTCCCACGCTTGATTAATTTCTTTTTTAATCGTTTTGCGAATGTTGTCAATTTGAGATTGGTCTAACAAGCCAATTTCCAATAAATAATTTTCATAATTTGACAATGGGTCTTTCACAGCCCAAGTCTCCATCAATTCCTTCGGCACATATTTTGTACCTGACGCTTCCTCATGTCCGCGCATCCGAAAGGTGAGACATTCTATCAAAATTGGTTCTGGATTTTCGCGCATTTCCACCGCCAGATTTGCAATCGTATTATAAACTTCTAAAATATTATTTCCATCTATCACAACTGATTTCATGCCATAGCCAATCGCGCGGTCTGCCAAGCGTTCGCAGCGATATTGCTCATTCGTCGGTGTAGAAAGTCCGTACCCATTATTTTCAATTAAAAAAATGACCGGTAATTGCCAAACGGCTGCCGTATTTAAGGCTTCATGAAATTCTCCTTGACTCGTACCGCCTTCGCCACTAAATGCTAATGAAACGCGTCCTTCTTTTTTCAATTTGTGTGCCAATGCCACGCCTGCCGCCAGCGATAATTGCGGCCCCAAGTGCGAAATCATACCGACCACGCCATAGTCCATCGTACCAAAATGAAACGAGCGGTCGCGCCCTTTCGTAAAGCCATTCAACTTGCCTTGCCATTGCGATAAGAGCCGTTCGAGCGGAACCTGCCGCGTGGTAAAAACGCCTAAATTTCGGTGCAACGTAAAAAGTAATTCATCCGCCAAAAGTGCTGCCGTCGCTCCTACCGAAATCGCTTCTTGCCCAATGCCAGAGAACCATTTGCTCACCTTTCCCTGCCGCAGGAGCAGGAGCATTTTCTCTTCTACCATGCGCGGTTTTAAAAGTAATTGGTATAATTCTAAGAGTTTTTCATCGCTTAAATTACCGCGTTCGAATGCTATTTTAGAATGGCTGGTCGTCAACATAATCTGGTTTTATTTCTGCGAACTTACAATTTGAACCCGTCAAGTTCCTACACAAGGTTGTGAAATTTTTCATTTTTACAATGAACTCTTTGTGCATTTTGGTATTTCAACCCTATAGGGATGCCGATACAACTATTTTTCATACAATCAAAACCTTTAACTCATGCTACAAAAATTCCTTACAATCGCTTGCTTGCTGTTGATTTTCAACGCTTGCAATAATAAAAAACCAGCGGATACTTCCGCTGACATGACGCAATTCGCCAAAGACAGTGCTTTTCAGGCAGCGCACCCTTCGCCCGATTCAATGACCTTCCAGCCAAAAGGCTCGATGATTCAATTTGAAACGCCAGATGGTAAAAAAGGCAGCGCGTATGCTTTGATGGCAGCCGAACCGACCAAAAATTACCTCTTCGTCATTCAAGAATGGTGGGGATTGAACGATTACATTAAGCGAACTTCTGATATGTTATTTGACAGCCTCGGCAATACCAACGTGCTAGCACTGGATATGTACGATGGCAAAGTAGCAACGAACGCCGACCAAGCTGGCGAATTTATGGGCATGGTCACGCCGGAGCGCGGCATGGCAATTGTAAAAGGCGCATTGGCAATGTCAGGAAAGGACGCAAAAATAGCAACAATAGGCTGGTGTTTCGGTGGCGGCTGGTCTTTGCAATCTTCCATTCTGGCTGGTAATCAAGGCGTTGGCTGCGTGATGTATTATGGAATGCCGGTAGAAAATGCGAAAGAACTTGCTCCGCTAAAAGCGGACGTACTGGGACTTTTTGCAAAAAAAGACAAGTGGATTACGCCGGAAGTCGTGTCAAAATTTGAAACGCTGGCAAAAGCGACCGGAAAAAAAGTGGAAATCCATCAATTTGATGCCGACCATGCGTTTGCCAATCCAAGTCAACCTGCTTTTAATCAACAAGCGGCGGGCGAGGCGAATATGTTGGCGTTGAATTTTTTGAAAATGAAACTGAAGTAGGAATTTTCTCCCGCAGATTTTACTACGAAATCTGAGGGAAAAATTGTCTGAACTGTGATTATTTTGATTCGATTGATTCGCTAACTGCATTGCACTCTTTGCGAAAAATCTCTACGCACTCTGCGGTAAAAAATGCAGGGAGGGCAGTAACAAATGCCAAATAACCAATCACAAATAACCAATACCCTTTCTACTATAAAACAAATTGTTTATCTTCGGCATTTCTATTGTTAAAGCAGGAGACAGAAAAACATGACCGATATTATTCAACTGTTGCCAGATGCCATTGCCAATCAGATAGCGGCGGGAGAAGTGATTCAGCGTCCGGCTTCCGTCGTGAAAGAATTGATGGAAAATGCGATAGATGCTGGGGCGACGAGTGTCAAGCTCATTATAAAAGACGCAGGAAAAGGGCTGATTCAAGTGATTGATAACGGTTCTGGGATGTCGGAAACGGATGCGCGGATGAGTTTTGAGCGGCACGCTACATCTAAAATTCGGGAGTCGAAAGATTTATTTGAAATACGCACGATGGGTTTTCGCGGCGAGGCACTGGCTTCCATCGCAGCTGTGGCGCAAGTGGAAATGCGGACTCGGCGGCAGGTGGATGAGTTGGGTATTCGCATTGCAATAGAAGGTTCGGAAGTGAAGGCGCAAGAAGCGTGCCAGTGTCCAGTTGGTACGAATCTTTGTATCAAAAACCTATTCTACAATGTGCCTGCCCGACGTAATTTCCTGAAAAACAACTCCGTAGAATTGCGGCATATTTTAGATGAGTTTCAACGGGTGGCGATTGCCTATCCTGAAATTTTCTTTTCGCTTCATCACAACAATACTGAAATTTTTCATCTCACTTCCGGCAATTTGCGCCAGCGCATCAGCAGCGTTTTTGGCAATCATGCCAATAAAAAATTAGTACCCATTACAGAAGAAGCCGATTCGTTGAAGTTTCAGGGTTTTGTCGGCAAACCAGAATACGCGAAGAAAACGCGCGGCGAACAACTTTTTTTTGTCAATCAGCGCTACATCAAAAGTGGGTATCTGAATCACGCCATTATGAGCGCGTACGAAGACTTATTGCCTGCCGATACGTACCCATTATATGTGATTTTTATTGAAATTGATCCAGCTCAAATTGACATCAATGTGCATCCGACGAAGCAAGAAATCAAATTTGAAGATGAGCGTTTAGTTTATAATTATCTGAAAGTCAGCGTCCGGCACGCGCTGGGTCGGCACAGCATCACGCCAACGCTCGATTTTGATGAAGAAACTTCGATGGGTTCTATGCGCATGGCGATGCCCTCGGCTCCACAGCAGCAGCCGACGGTGGGCAGTAGTAGGACGGCTACGAGTTCCAGCCAAAATTTTGACCGAGAAGGGGAGCGTCGGACGCAAAACAACTTGGAGAATTGGGAGAAATTATACGCTGGTTTAACCGATGGCGATTCAGATGAAATGCAGGGTGCAGGACCGGCTTCGTTGACAATCGGAAGCAATTGGTCGGAAGAGCAGCCGTTTGAAGCGGTGTCGCAAACCTTTGCCACCGCGCACAAAGAGCCTTATCAAATCCACGCTTCTTATATTGTGAGCCATCTCAAATCCGGTTTTTTACTCATTGACCAACAGGCGGCGCACGAGCGCATTTTATATGAAAAATATTTGCGCATCCTCAACGACCGCGTGGCTTCTACGCAGCAAAAACTTTTTCCGGCGACTATTACGTTGACTCCGGCTCAAGCGTCTCTTTTGACGAGTATTTTGGAAGATATTAATATGTTGGGTTTTGAAATTCAAGAGTTTGGTGGCAATACTTTTTTAATTCACGGCGTACCCGCAGAATTAGTCGGCAATGCAAATGAAGCAAATCTCATTGACACTTTATTAGAACAATACCGTCAAAATCTCGAATTGCGGCTTCCCGTGCGCGACAACATTGCCCGCGCGATGGCTCGAAGTGCTGCAATCAAACGCGGACAAAACCTTGCGCCCGAGGAAATGCAGTCGCTTATTGATCGGTTATTTGCTTGCGAACTCCCCTACAAAAGCCCCGCTGGTCGAAATTGTTTCCTTACCTTTGAACTGGATGACCTGCAAAAACGGTTTGATAGTTAAAGTTTGGATGTTTGAGGTTTAAGGTTGAGGCTGAGGTTAAATGGTGTCCACGTACCAGTCTGGCATCTTAAAAATTGGTATCTTTTACTAAAATTATAGCTCGTATTTTCAATTATGTTAAAACTAACTGATGTTGTAAAAAATTTGCTGATTATAAATGTGCTAATGTTCTTGGCGAGTAAAGTATTGGATACCAATATGCTCGCATTGCATTACCCAGGGTCAGAACTGTTTCAGCCGTATCAATTGGTGACTTATTTTTTCATGCACGCCAATTTCATGCACATTCTTTTTAATATGTTTGCGTTGGTCATGTTTGGGAGTGCGTTAGAAACATTGTGGGGACCGAAACGATTTTTATTCTACTATTTTGCCTGTGCATTTGGAGCGGCAGCGTTGCATTTGTTTGTCACTTATTTCGATATTTCAAGCTTGCAACAAGCATTAACGGCATTTCAGGCGACTCCGAATTATGACACATTTTGGGCATTTTTTAAAGAAGTACCGTTAGATAAGTTGAATGTAGAATTTAAAGAAGCAGTGGTAGAATTGGGTTCGGCAGTACAGAATAAGCAGCCGGAGATGATAGCGCAAGCCTCACAGACCATGCAGGAATACCTCAATTTTCAAATGAACATCCCAATGGTGGGTGCTTCCGGCGCAATTTTTGGTTTGTTATTGGCGTTTGGCTTCAAGTTTCCCAATACAGAATTGCTGATTTTTCCCATTCCCATACCGATTAAGGCGAAATTTTATATCCCGATTCTGATGGTACTGGAATTTTATCTGGGCGTCAGTAATGCGGCAGGCGATAACGTGGCACATTTTGCGCACTTAGGCGGTGCGGTGATGGGCTTGATTTTGATTCTATTTGGACGCTATTTTAAAAATTCGTATTAAAACAAACCAATATTGCTGCGCAAGGTGTAAACCGATAGTGGAAATAGCTGTTTAGTTGAGAGAAGAATAAGTAGGCAGTAGGCAGTTTGCTAAAATAATAGAATTAATAATTATTTGCATTCGTTTTCGATTTAAAGCTGCTTATTTACAAAAAAATATAATTTTTAAAATTGTAATCGAAAAAGAGATGTTGCAGTCTATCTGGGAAGATGTAAAGCGGGAATTTAGCTACGGCAACATGGTGACGCGCATCGTCATTGTCAATGTGGTCGTCTTCATAGTGGTCAATATCACCAAACTCTTACTTTTCATCAGCAATGGAGGAGAGGCATCGCCGGTGTATGACGAAATCGTGCATTTTTTCAGCATTTCTAATGATTGGTGGCAATTGTTGACGCATCCTTGGGTCATTTTTACCCACATGTTTTTGCATGAGAACTTCTGGCATTTGCTTTGGAATATGCTGTATTTGTACTGGTTTGGTCGTATTGTAGGCGATTTTATTGGCAATCAAAGAGTGCTACCGATTTACTTGTTAGGTGGATTGATGGGTGCGCTGCTTTTTTTCATCACCGCTAATTTATTGCCTTATGGTACCGGTGGTACGCGATACGCGCTGGGTGCTTCAGCAGCCGTGATGGCAGTGGTCGTAGCGGCAGGTGCTATTTCGCCGGATTATATCATGCGGCTTTTATTTTTGGGCGATGTAAAACTGAAATATATTGTACTCGTATTAGTTTTGTTGGATTTGTTCGCCTTAGCCAGCAACATGAATACCGGCGGGCATTTTGCGCACTTGGGTGGCGCGTTGATGGGCTGGATTTTCGTACGACAACTCCGCGAAGGCAACGACTGGGCATTACCAATCAATACTTTATTTGATAAAATCGGCAGCCTTTTTCGTAGAAAACGCCAACCTCGCCGACCTCAGATGGCTTATAAAAACCCGAATCGTACTGCGCGCACTGCTACTAATACTGGAAATAGTCGAAAACCAACCGCTGTCACAGATAAAGAAGATCTATCCGACCAAGAGCGATTGGACACGATTTTAGACAAAATCAAACAATCGGGCTACGAAAGCCTAACGGAGCGGGAAAAAGAATTTCTGTTCAACGCCAGCAAAAAATAAGCCCTTTGAAAGCACGATTTCCACTTCTTCGCTGGGCAAACATATTATTAATAATTGGCACATTTTTAGCTTATCTGGCTCCGTATGTGCATCCTGCGCAGTTTTGGCAATTCACTTTTGTAGGCTTGACCTATCCTTGGCTGCTGTTAGCAAATGTATTATTTATTTTGTTTTGGCTTGCTTTGCGCAATCGCTATTTCCTGTTTTCATTGGGTTGCATTTTGTTGGGTTGGCAGCATTTTATCAGTCTGGTTGGTTTTCATTTTGGAAGTGTGGCAGATACTAAACAGACCATCTCTATGGTCACATTCAATGCGTGTAATTTCAAACATTTTCGGCATAATCGGGCGGCGGCAGATGCAGTTGAACTTTCCAATATTTTTAATCATAAAAAGGTAGACCTTGTGTGTTTTCAGGAGTTCAGCGGCTATCCTCGCTCGATGGATTCCTATCTTGATTTTTTGAAAAACACAGAGAATTTAAAAAATATTGCCTGGAAAAAAGGCAACGATTTAGCAATTTTAACCTCTTATCCGATTCTAAAAACCGGCGAAAAATATTTCAATCGTACCAATGGCTATCAGTTTGCAGATTTGAATGTAAATGGCACGACCGTCCGCGTGTTTAATGTGCATTTGCAAAGCAATGATGTTTCTTCCATTGCCGAACGCATGGTGGAAGATGAAAACCTGGGAGAAAAAGAAGCCTTGCGCAATGTGCGCACAATGGCTGGTAGGTTCAAGCGGGCAGTACAAAAACGTGCCCGTCAAGCAGAAGAAATAGCAGCAGCAATTGCCAAAAGTCCTTATCCGGTGCTTGTCGGCGGCGATTTCAATGACATTCCACAATCCTACTCCTACCATACGTTGGCAAAAGGTTTACAGGATACTTTCAAGAAAAAAGGTGGTGGCATCGGTATTACTTACGTTGGCAACATACCGGGTTTACGGATTGATTACATTCTTGCTTCCGATGATTTTCAGGTATTAGATTATGAAAAACGCCGCACTTCCTTTTCCGATCATCGTCCAATGGCGAGTGTTTTGGCATTGCCATTGAAATAATTCCTTCCTGTTATGAAATTCTTAATTCCTACTTCCATTCCAAAATGTTATTATTTTTGCGCCGAATAAAATGGTTGAGGGTCCGACATCTCTGCTCTGACATCTAACCTCTAATAAAAAATCCCATTATGAACACAAATTTAACAATTTATAACAGTCTGACTCGCAACAAAGAAGCATTCAAACCGCTGCACGAAGGTTATGTCGGAATGTACGTATGTGGACCGACCGTGTACAGCGACGTTCATTTGGGCAATTGCCGCACGTTCATCAGTTTTGACATGGTGTTTCGCTATTTGCAGTATCTCGGCTACAAAGTGCGCTACGTGCGCAACATCACGGATGTCGGGCATTTGGAGGGTGACGCGGATACAGGCGAGGATAAAATCGCTAAGAAAGCCCGCTTAGAACAAGTGGAGCCGATGGAAATTGTGCAACGCTACACCAATGGCTTTCACGATATGATGCGTATTTTTAATGTATTGCCGCCGAGTATTGAGCCGCGTGCCACACAGCACATTATCGAGCAGATGGAAATGGTGCAAAAAATTATAGATGCGGGTTATGCCTACGAAAAAAATGGCTCGGTGTATTTTGATACGTTGCAATTTGATAAAGACAAAGGCGTGTATGGGCAACTGTCAGGACGAGTTTTAGAAGACTTAATTGCGGAGTCGAGAGATAATTTAAAAAACCAAGACGAAAAAAATCATCCGTCGGATTTTGCGTTGTGGATGAAGGCTTCGCCAGAACACTTGATGCACTGGAATTCGCCGTGGTCGGTCGGTTTTCCAGGCTGGCACTTGGAATGCTCGGCGATGAGTACCAAATATCTCGGTAAAACTTTTGACATTCATGGTGGTGGCAATGACCTCAAATTTCCGCACCACGAAAATGAAATCGCTCAAAACTACGGTGCTTGCGACTGCGCCCCTGCCCGCTACTGGATGCACGCCAATATGCTGCTGCTCAACGGCAAAAAAATGTCGAAAAGCGACGGCAACACAGTTTCTCCACCGCAATTATTTACAGGCGAGTCTCCACATCTAACCAAAGATTATAGTCCAATGACCGTGCGCTTTTTCACTTTGCAATCACACTATCGCAGTACACTCGACCTCACGGATGAAGCGCTTCAAGCTGCTGAGAAAGGCTATCGGCGATTGATGGAAGGTTATAAAACATTACAAAATTTGCAATCTGACGCTACAACAGTTGGCGATTTGGACACCGCTATAAATGATACGATTGACGCTGCTTTCGCAGATATGAATGACGATTTTAATACGCCGCGAGCGCTGGCGAATCTGTTCGAATTGGTTTCTAAAATTAATGCCTTGAAAGGTGGACAATTGAATCTTGCGGAAGTTTCTACCAACACCTTGGAACGGTTGAAAAAAAGTTTCCACGATTTGATTTTCACTATTTTCGGATTGTTAGATGAAGACCACGCAAGCGGAAACAATGGCGTAACAGATGGTTTGATGCAACTCATCATCGAAATGCGCGCCGATGCTCGTACCCGCAAGGATTGGGCAACGTCTGATAAAATTCGAGATGTTTTAAAAGATTTACAGATTCAATTGAAAGATAGTAAAGAGGGTACTTCTTATAGTATGGAGTAAAAACTGCAAACTGGCTACTGCCTACTGCGGATAGAATCTCGTTTTGGTTTTATAAATGGCTTGACAGGCGTGGTGTCTTGTAAAATCTGAATAGGCGGTTTCTCTGGACGAATAGGTTTGAATGACGTGTCACTCAACAATCGCGCTTCCAAGGTAATGATAGAATCGGCGCGGCGCACCGCTTCTGTCATTACCCGTTCTTGACAGTTTTCGTTCAGGGTCTGGGTATAAAGGGAGATTCGTTTTTCCACCTCCACGTCCATGCGTTTCGATACGTCTATTTGTTCATCTGCTGCGGAATTGCAGGCGGCAAATATAAATAGCCATATAACGAAAATCCTGCTTTTCATAAACCTTGTTGTTCTATGGTACGCGCCCGCAGCCGAGCCTCTTCTTCTTTTCGCACTTTGATTAGGGAATCTACCGCTTTTTGTACATTGCTGGAGAAATTGGCTTCGCAAGAGCTATCTAACTGAGGACGTAAAACGGAGACCTTTTGTAAGTAGATGGTGTCCATTAATTCGCGTTGTGCGGTGGTGAAGGCAGGAGGCGGTCCGCTGTCGCAGCTTGGCGCGAATAGGGCAATTAAAAAAAGGAGCAATACAGTACCACCAATCTTCGATTGATTACTCTCAATGAACCGACCAAAGGTCGGTGCTACAGATCGACGTGGCACTTTTCTCATCGTTGTTCAAGATCAATCACTTTCTTCCGCAATACAAAATTCTTACCCAAATACACCTTTCGCACCATTTCATCTTCCGCCAGTTCCTCCGCTGTTCCCGCTTTCAAAATTTTCCCTTCAAACATCAAATAAGCCCGATCCGTAATCGAAAGCGTCTCCTGCACATTATGGTCGGTGATGAGAATACCGATATTTTTCGTTTTCAATTTTGCGACGATATATTGAATATCTTCCACGGCAATCGGGTCAATACCAGCGAACGGCTCGTCCAGCAAAATAAATTTTGGATCTGTCGCCAATGCGCGCGCAATTTCCGTACGACGACGTTCGCCACCCGAAAGCGTATCGCCTCGGCTCTGGCGTACTCGGTCTAAGCCAAATTCATCTAACAATTGCTCTAATTTTTGTTTTTGGTCATCTTTGCTTAACTTGGTCATCTCCAATACAGCGCGGATATTACTTTCCACACTCAATTTGCGAAAAATAGACGGTTCCTGCGGCAAGTAGCCAATCCCCTTTTGCGCGCGTTTGTACATGGGCAACTCCGTGATATTCTCTTCATTCAAAAAAACATTGCCTTCATCCGGCTTGATAAAACCTACGGTCATATAAAAAGTCGTCGTTTTGCCAGCTCCATTTGGACCCAACAAACCTACAATTTCACCTTGATACACTTCGATGGACACATCACGTACCACTTGGCGTTTGCCATAGAATTTGACTAGATTTTCAGAACGGAGTATCGTATTGGAAGTCGTGATTGCCAACTTATTTTAATTATTTGATTGTCAAATAAATATGACTATTTCAATTCTATTATGTAAAATTGAAAACACATTCTTTGTAAGAAGCGGATAAAAGTAATATTGGTTCAGTGCGCATACAATTCCAACCAAACATTTAGCTAAAATTTAACGCCCAAGTCTCATTGCAACCCCAATCCGCCATCCAAAATCATACCCGTGCCGGTAACAAACGATGACTCGTCCGATGCCAAATACAAAATCGCGCTCGCAATTTCTTCCGGTTGCCCAAAGCGTTTCATTGGAATGGCTTGACGCAATGCTTCCCGCACGTTGTCAGGCGTATCCAAGTCATCAAACATTGGCGTATGCGTGAAGCCCGGACAAACTGCATTCACTCGGATTCCGTATTTAGCAAATTCTACAGCCGTCGTTTTCGTCATGCCCAACACCGCGTGTTTACTGGCAGTATAAGCGATATGTCCCGCCATGACAATGTGTCCCGCCATCGAAGCGATATTCACAATAGTACCGCTTTTTTTTGCAAAAAAATGCGGCAGCACTGCCTTCATTCCAAACCAAGTGCCTTTCACATTGATATTCATAACTTTATCGAATGCGTCTTCTGGATACTCATCTGTACGAGCGCGCACACCACTGATGCCGGCACTATTCACCAATACATCTACCGTTCCGAATGCTTGAATCGCAGTTGCCACCATGTTCTCCACTTCACTAAATTGAGTTACGTCTGTGCGAATGTATATCATACTTTCAGCAAGCGGCGCATCCATTTTTTCTGCAATATCTGCAATAACGACGTGTGCGCCTTCTCTTGCAAACGCAAGTGCTGTCGCCTTGCCAATGCCAGAATTTCCGCCTGTTATAAGAACCACTTTTTCTTTGAATCGCATAGTATCATTTGAATTGGAAAAATAAGCATTTAAATATAGGATTTCTTACTAAATTGCTTTGCGTTGAAATAAGGATACCAGTATGCAGTTAGCAGTGTGTAGTTGGCAGTCACTAAACACTTGATAGACAGGCTTGTAAAATATTTAGTACAAAACCTAATCACAATCATAAATCACATGGAATCTATTTTCACAACCGAAAAATTAAAAGCACTCCTACCCAAAGTGCAGGCATTTGTACGCACCGAATTAATTCCATTGGAAGCCCAATTCAACCATCGAAATCTAACAAATTTAATCAAAATCCTCGACCAAAAGCGCGAAAAAGTAAAAGAGCAAGGCTTGTGGGGCTTACATTTGTCGCAAAAAGAAGGCGGTTTAGGCTTATCCCTTTGTGAATTTGGACAGTTGAGTGAAGTATTGGCGCAAGCACCGTTTTTCGGACATTACGTTTTTAATTGTCAAGCACCCGATATTGGCAATACAGAATTGATACACAAATTCGGTTCCGACGAGTTGAAAAGTCGTTTTCTAAAACCCTTGATGGAAGGCAACATACGAAGTTGTTTTTCGATGACCGAGCCAGAATTTGCCGGTTCTAATCCAACTCGCATGGACACGACCGCCGTGCGCGAAGGCGATGAGTACGTCATAAATGGTCACAAATGGTTCACCTCTTCCGCTGATGGAGCCGCTTTTGCGGTGGTCATGGCAGTTACGAATCCTGACGCTGCGCCGCACCGCCGAGCGACGATGATTATTGTGCCAACGGACACGCCAGGCTTCCAATTAGTGCGCAACATTCCTATTTTTGGCGATGAAGGAGAAGGCTGGTTTAGTCATGCTGAAATAACGTATGAAAATTGTCGAATCCCCGTTTCGTATCGCATTGGCGAGGAGGGCGAGGGTTTTCGGTTGGCGCAGGAGCGCTTAGGTCCGGGGCGCATTCATCACTGTATGCGCTGGGTGGGCATTGCCGAAAAGGCGCTCGACCTGATGTGTCAACGTGCCGCTACGCGTGAAATTGAGGAAGGCGTATTTTTGGGTGAAAAGCAATTTATTCAAGGTTTTATTGCGGAAAGCCGCGTAGAAATTGATGCAGCGAGAATGCTCGTGTTGAACACAGCACACAACATTGACCAGCAAGGACAACAAGTGGTGCGCGACCAGATTTCAGGTATCAAATATTTTGTGGCAAATATGGTACTGCGAGTTTTAGACCGTGCGATTCAAGTGCATGGCGCATTGGGTGTAACGGATGATATTATTTTGTCTGCCATTTATCGGCATGAACGAGGCGCTCGCATTTGGGACGGCGCGGATGAAGTGCATTTGCAAAGTATTGCGCGGGGCATTTTAAAAAATTATGGTTTGGATATTCGTAAAAAAGAAGCGGAATTTCGGGAGTGGCAGTTAGAGGTGAAAAGTGAGCGGTGATTGGGGAGTAGTAAGTAGCGCAGTTTCAATATAAATATTTGTAAATGAACCAATTAAAGTCTGAGAAAACTTTTCCTATTCGAGCTGGG
Source organism: uncultured Saprospiraceae bacterium (assembly GCA_964549655.1). Lineage (GTDB taxonomy): Bacteria > Bacteroidota > Bacteroidia > Chitinophagales > Saprospiraceae > JADJNW01. Next base: position 36,475 of record CAZJXN010000012.1, on the reverse strand, counting down.
GAAGAATTGGATAAAGAAGCCCTGGCGAATTATTTAAAAGAGAACGTGCCGGAAGTTGGTCCGATTTTAAACATCACACAATTTCCGGGTGGATTTTCCAATTTGACCTACTGTTTACATACAGAGAATATAGAATATGTATTGCGCCGTCCACCGGCTGGAGCCAACATCAAAGGCGGACACGATATGGGGCGCGAGTTTCGAGTGCTTTCGCTTTTGAAATCGCATTATAAAAAAATTCCGAATCCGCTTATTTATTGTGAATCTGCCGAAATTATTGGCGTTCCTTTTTATGTAATGGAAAAGATTCAGGGCATTATTTTACGTCCTTCCAATGCTGTTAAACTGCAAATTTCGGCGGAAATATTTCAAAATATTGGAAAATCTTTAATAGATAACTTGGTGAACTTACACGCTTTAGATATTCAAAAAACGGGCTTATCGCAATTGGGCAAACCAGAAGGATACGTGCAACGACAAGTCGAAGGCTGGGTGCAACGTTATCAAAATGCCGAAACAGAAGTGATTGAAAACATGAATCAGGTGGGCGTTTGGATGAAAAATAATCAGCCGACCGAGCAATCGCCTGCTTTTTTGCACAATGATTACAAATACGATAACGTCATTTTGAATCCTGATAATCTTTCAGAAATATTGGGCGTACTCGATTGGGAAATGGCGACCGTGGGCGACCCGCTGATGGATTTGGGCGCGACGCTGGCGTATTGGATAGAGCCGAATGATGCGGAATCTTTAAAATTATTCAACCTGACTTGGCTGCCCGGCAATTTGACTCGACAAGAAGTGGTAGAACATTACACGCAAAAAAGTGGTCGAGATTTGTCAAATATTCTATTTTATTATGTTTTTGGATTATATAAAAATGCAGTCATCGTCCAGCAGATTTATGCGCGTTGGAAAAAAGGGTTTACGAACGATACGCGATTTGGCGGTCTCTTGCCGGTTATAATTGAAATGGCAAACAAAGCTGCTCAAACAATTGAAAAGGGAAAAATTTAAAAAGACATGGAAGAATTACTCAAAAATTACCCAGCCAAAATTGAAATCCCCGTGCAATGGGGCGACATGGATGCTGCGCAGCACGTCAACAACATCATTTATTTGCGGTGGTTTGAAAGTGCGCGCATTCAATATTTTGAGCAAATTCAAGAGTTGATGGACTTCACAGGAGCCGTGGAATTGGGCGCGATTTTGGCAGAAGTAAATTGTCGTTATAAAATGCCAGTCACTTTCCCGGATACCGTTATCATCGCTGCAAAAGTACAACTGGATTCGTTGGATGAATTTAGTTTTAGAATGGAACACATTATTGTGAGTAAATTGCACGGGCGAATTGCAGCGGAAGGTTGGACGCGGATTGTGTGTTATAATTATCGGGAAAAGCGAAAAGCGGCAATGCCAGCGCGATTGAGAGAGAAGATTTTAGTTTTGGAAAATGCGTAAAAGCGTCCTACGGTTCGGAATCGCAGAAGCCAAAAAAAGTCTTAAACGACTCGGTTATGATTAAGCCGAGACGCTCATACCACTATCCGTTTACAAACGTATTATTTTATAATCATTTATAACAACAACTTATCCGGGGTCAAAGGCAAATCGCGCAGCCGTTTTCCGGTAGCATTAAAAACTGCATTAGCAACTGCTGCAGACACGCCGGTCGTACCGATTTCTCCAACACCGCGTGCGCCAATGGGAGAAATATGCGGGTCAGGTTTGCCAATAAAATAAACGTCAATAGGCGGAATATCCAAATGCACCGGCACATGATAATCGGCGAGACTGCGCGTCACCGGGTTTGCCCAGCGTTTATCGTATTCGGTTTCTTCCATCAGCGCCGCGCCAAGCCCATAAATCACGCCGCCAATCACTTGCGAACGTGCTGTTTTTTCATTCATAATGCGCCCCACATCCTGCACACTTACAAAGCGCTTGACGCGAATCGTACCCAAATCTTCATCCACCCAAACCTCGGCAAACTGTGCCCCAAAAGAATGAAAAGCGTATTTTTTAGAATCGTTATTTTCTTCTGGTTCAAAAGGTGCGGTCATACAAGGCGCTCCCGGTATGGTCATTCCACTGCCCGATACAGGCATCGCCGTCGCGCAGGCTTCCATCATAGTTTTCCCATTGCGGCGCATGATGTCTGCATAAGTATCACTTTTGGAAGGGTCGCCTTTCACAAAAAACTTCGCATCCGCGAAAGCGATTTCTTCCGAATTTTTACCGTTTAATATTGATTTTGAATCCGATATTGCTAATTGCATCAAATCTTTCAACAACATTTCACCCGCCGCTAAAACCGCTGGATTCACACTTGCGGTCGTCTGCGAACCCCCGGAAACAGGGGCTGGCGGCAAACTCGAATCACCAATGACGACCGTAATTTTCTTGACCGGAATGCCCAGCGCATCCGCTGCCGTTTGCGCCAAAATTGTATAAGTCCCCGTGCCGAGATCTTGCGTTGCACTCATTACTTTTACGGTGCCGTCACTCATCATCTGTATTTTCGCAGAAGCCGCGCTGCGTCCCGCCGGATACGTCGCCGTTGCCATTCCAAAACCGACAAGTTGTTTGCCATTGCGCGTTTGGCGGGGTTGCATTTTACGCTTTGCCCAACCAAATTTCTCCGCGCCGATTTTATAACATTCTAACAAATATTCACTCGAAAATGGATGGTTTTTAAGTGGGTCAGTTGTGGTGTGATTGAGGGTGCGAAACGCCAGTGGGTCCATTTTTAATTCAAATGCCAATTCGTCCATCGCCGATTCCAACGCAAAGGTTCCCGGCGTCTCGCCTGGAGCGCGCATATACGTCGGCGTTCCAATATTTAATTTAGCAACTTGATAGGTAATTTCGCGGATTGGCGCCTTATACAAAACACTGGTTTGTTTGCCAGTCTGCTCAAAAAATTCAGAAAGATTTGCGTAGGAACCGCTGTGGTGGCGCATTGCGAGCAACTTTCCATCTTTGTCTGATGCAAGTCCGACTTTCTGCTCCGTTTCGGAACGCCGTCCTACGTTCGTCTGCATCATCTGCCGCGTTATCACGAGTTTCACGGGGCGTTTTACAAATTGTCCAGCCATCACTGCCAATGGAACGTGCCCCCATTGCGACCCTTTAGAACCAAAACCGCCACCGACATAGGGCGAAAGGATTTGCACATTTTCCGGCTTCAAATTGAAAAAATAAGCGCAAGTGCCACGCACGCCCATTACACCCTGCGTCGCGTCGTAAACGGTCAATTTATCAGTCCCTTCCCAAATAGCAATCGTGGCGTGCGGCTCCATCGGATGATGGTTTTCGGTAGAAGTGGTGTAGGTGCGGTCAATTTTGAATGGCGCGGCGTTGATAATATCAGCGGTTTTGCCCTCGTTGATTTGCATTTCTTGTCCTCTGGACATTTGTGGTCTAAAGCCTTTCGGCAACTCAATTTTCAAATCAATCGCAGGTGTTTCTTTTGAATAAGAAACTTCGACGAGTGCAGCAGCAGCACGGGCTTGCTCATACGTTTCGGCGATAACCAATGCGATGTATTGTCCAAAATAGTTGACTTTATTATCTTGAATGGGTGCTAACTGTTCGCCCAGACTTGCACCGCTTTTTTGCATTTCCTGTAGGTCAATCGCTCTCAAACGGGGCGCATTTTCGTGCGTCAAAACGGCTAAAATACCCGCACTTTTTTCTGCTATTTTTGTATCAAACGAAGTAATCGTGCCTTTTCCAATCGTGGAGCGCACCGGAAAAGCATACGCCATATTGGGTGGATTAAATTCGGCGGCATATTTCGCCGTGCCCGTCACTTTTAGCCACGCATCCACGCGGTCAATCGGTTTGCCAATTATTGCCATATTGTTAGTCTTGAGTTTTATTATCTGATGTTATGCAGTGTCTAATGTTACGCGCCCTTATGACTACAATTGGAACGCGGATGACGCGGATTGAGCGGATTTCCGCGGATTCTATTTTTAAAGTTAGATATAAAGTCACTCCAGTTGAGATGAGAGAAAAAAATCCGCAAAAATCCGCCTTATCCGCGTCATCCGCGTTCCAATTATTGTTAGAGCATACGCAACTTGAGTTATTAATAAATAACTCTAGATACTAAATAAGTGGTAGCACCATTATGAATTTATTCCACCATTCATCGCTTGCGTCAACGCCCGCACAATCGCTCGCTTGCCGAGTTCGACTTTGTATTTGTTGTGTTCTAACGGTTTTGCCAATTTCATCTCCGCTACCGCAGCTAATTTAAAATTCGCTTCGGTAGCAGTTTTTCCAACTAAGAATTTTTCTGCCGCCGTCGCCCGCCAAGGTTTGTGTGCCACTCCGCCCATTCCGATTCTCGCTTGTTTTATAATATTACCATTCATTTCCAATGCAGCAGCAACCGAAATAAGCGCAAACGCGTAACTGGAACGGTCCCGAACCTTGAGGTAATAAGATTTATTTGCAAAGTTATTTGTGGGAATTTCAATTGAGGTAATCAATTCGCCCGGATTGAGGTTGTTATCTTTTTGTGGCGTCTCGCCTGGCAAACGGTGATATTCGGCAAACGGAATGCTGCGTTCCTGACCGTTTGCGCCCCGCACTTTCACAGTCGCATCCAGTGCAACGAGCGCAACACACATATCCGACGGATGCACAGCAACGCATTTTTCGGACCAGCCAAAAATAGCGTGCATTCGGTTCACGCCTTCCAAAGCACCACAGCCCGTACCCGGTTCGCGCTTATTGCATAGGAAACGCCAGCATTCCACCGGTCGTCACCGCCATTAATTTTAAAAAATACCGCCGTGCTTCACCGAAATCAGAAAGTTCGTTCCCTTCATCCGAGGCGATATCCTCGAATAGTTCTTTTTCGTCTTCGCTTAATTCTTCTAAATTTTGCGTTTCTTCTTTCATAATGTGGTGATTATTTGTGCGAAAGCAGCATTAAACACTGGAAAGTTTGACTATTACAGGATAGCAGCGTCAAATAATAGAAGTGTAAAACAATGGAGTTGTTCAAAAATCACGAAAACTAAGATACAGAATTAGTTGCCCAAAATAATAAAGCCCTACAACTTATTAAGTTGTAAGGCTTTACGAAAATGTGTTGAGGTCGAAAGCGGATTCGAACCGCTGTACGAGCTTTTGCAGAGCTCTGCCTAACCACTCGGCCATCCGACCATTCTATTTTAGAATAGAGTTGCAAAGATAATACATTTTTCAAAACGATGCCACTCTTTTTTTACTTTTAACTCACCGAAGTAACAAAACACTACCTGCCGTCTCAATGATTTCACCATTACTTTGCGTCAATTGGAGGAGATACGTGTACACGCCCTGTGGTGCGTCTTTGCCATTGCTGCGACCATCCCAGCCATTATCAATAGCGCGGGTTTCAAACAATTTTCCGCCCCAGCGGTCGTAAATGGAAAGGAGATAAGCCGTCGGTTCGCCGAATTGCAGATAAGGTCGAAACTCGCGATTCACGCCGTTTGGTGCAAAAGCATTAGGAATATAAATTTTAGAATCTTGACTGGAGCAAGCGTTATTCGAGCGAGATTCGACGGTTTGTGTCGTGCCGTCCGGCAGGGTCAATTGTATTTTTGCAAGAATAAAATAACAAGCAGTGGCTTGCGCTGGGTCGCTCAAGTCCAATTTATCGGTGTACTCACGGATATCTGCATTCACCGTGGAAACTAAGACTGGCGGGGCATTTCCTGCTGCTCGGTACAATTCATATATAATATTTGTTGCATTTTCATTGATATATGCTGTCCAACGTAATAAATTCTCGCCCCCCGTTCCTTTCGAATCACTTCGTAAAAAAATAGTTGCTACTTTGTTAGATATGACTTCCGCATTACAAGCGTCTACTGTTTTGATTTGATAATAAACGGCACTTTGATTCGTATTGGCAGCGTCATCCCCGAATGTATTTGTGCGGTTCAGCGACGGAGGTGGCATTGTCTGTGTATTTACATCCGAAAAATTAGTCCCATTGAATGAACGTTGAATATTTACACTTTTGATCTGCGCATCTATGTTCCAAATCCAACTCACAGATGCCTGATTATCAGCAGTTACCGTTGCATTTGTTACAATCAAAGTATTGACACCGGACACGACATCCAGCGTGAGACAAGCTTGACTGGAAGCCGCTGCATTTCCCGTTCCACTTTCTATAGCACGCACCGAGAAGCAATATTCGATATTCGCACTGGCATTTTGAAAAGTAAAAGTAATCGCATTGCCAGCCGCTTCGCCTACTTTTTTGGGTTCCGCGCCATTTTCACTTACCCAAATTTCATGCTTTTCTATTGGATTTTGCCAGTTTTTATACAATTGCCAAGCCAATTGCACCGAGCGGTCACAAGCGCTTGCCCCAGTTGCTTTCAGCAGCATCGTAATATGCGGTGCAGGAATTAGGCTCGTATTACCACATCGGTCGAGCGTGACGACGTAGTAAGTTTCCGAGCGTTCATCGGCGTTGGCATTGATATCCAGATAAGTAAAACCATTGACAACCGTATCAATAATGGCGGTGCCGGAGGGCGTATTTTTGGAAATAATGTAGGCGTATGCTTCGGGCGAAGGGCTGGGATTCCAAGCAATTTGTACAGTCCCATTTTTTTCGACAGAAGCAAATCGGATGCGCGGCTGCTCTGGGATGCGATTGTCAAGCGTATCCGAAGAAAGTGCCGGTTGACCCGGACAATTAAAATTACTTTGTAAATAGTAAAACCAGCGATTCGTACCTGCATTTTCGTGAAAATAACTCGTCTGGTTTTGATTGGTAGTCGTATCCAAAATGGTGTATGGACCAACTTGGTCTTGGCTGGCAAAGATGCGATAACTCACAAACGTGCCACAAGTATTCGTCGGAACTTCCCAGCGCAAGGTGTCGTTGGTGACGCATAGGAATGCGGGCGGAAGTATTTGGGCGGAAGAATTGACGGTTGCAAAATTGAAAAGCAATGTTAGAAGGAGGATGGGAGGATAGGAGGATAAGAGGATGCCCCCACTTCCAATCTTCCTATCTTCCCACCTACCTATCTTCTTTTTTTTCATTTTCTTATTAAATTTATTTTTTCTCATCTCCTATCCTCCTATCTTCTTTTTAAACACACTTTCCAATCGTTTCATTGGATAGCGGTCAGCAAGGCGGTATTCAAGTATCAAATCTTTAGTGACGTCTCTGCGATAATAGACTAATCCTAAGCCTTTTGCATACCACTGCACGCTTGAAAACTGCTGCTCAAAATACCCTTCCTGATTGTGTTGCAACAGTTCTTTTACTTCAAAAACGACTGCATCGTACTGCTTATTTTGGAATACAAAAGTCGTGTCGCCTGCATAACGTCGGTTTTTAATAAGTGTGGTCGTCGCGTTTCGTTCAGAGGGCAATTGCCAACTCACTTTGTACAAAAAAACACCGCCCGAATCCCGTACTTCAAACGGAAAAACGTTGTCGGCTATTATATTGGCGATGATTTGCTGTTGTTTGCCCGTGGAATCAGTTTCATACAGATATAAATCTTTGGTTATAACGCCGTTGCTTACCATCTCCTCGCGCGTCAATTGCTGTTGCGTCAAGCTGGCGGCGTCATAATAAGTGCCTGTCAGATACACACTGGTATCCGTCACAATGGAGCGGTAGTACCAATAGTCGGGCGCGAGGGAGTCGTTGTTGACGGAGCGATATTCGTACACCAATCCGTCAGTGAGTTCTTTTAATGGGAAGTAGTAATCGCGGATGTTTTTGGTGTCGTAGTTGCAACTAAACAAGATACTGATTAGTAGAAAGATAGATGCTGGAAAAAGGATTCTCATATAAAAATTTGATTATGAAGTGCGCGTTAAGAGCCGCTTTGCATTGGGTTCGTCCTGATAGTTATCGCATATATATCATGCTAACTTTAACAAATACATATGGGCTTGGTTTTTAATAAATTATTTTGGTTTTTTTTCTTTGAGCTTGAGCTCTGTCACTTTTTGTCATTGCCACAAAAAGTAACCAAAAAACGCTAGGCTAATCAATCCGCTCCGCGTGATTAGCCGGCAGCCGCCACTATATATTTCAAAATTTAGAGCTTAACTAAGTGACTATTAAATGTCTGCGCATTAAATTAAGTTAGCTTGTTACAAATCAGAAGTTGCAAACTTCCGACAGCGTGTGTAAAAGATATATTTCAATTCAAAAGCGAATCCAAATCATTGGGACGGGTAGCGCCAGCCATTTTGAACGTCCAGCCCGCACTTTCTGTAACGAATCGCATTAATTCTAATGCTTGATTGCCTTCTTTGCGAGCAGTTTCTAGCAATTGACTTTCTTTGGCGCGTGCTTCTATATATTTTTTGGCATTGGTATTGATTTTGTTGTAATCAGCTTCGGTAAACGTATTAAAGGTGCCTTCCGAAATATCGTAGTAATCCAAATCGTGGTCAATAGACAAAATTTGCGGCTCCGGTAAATTGCTGACTGTGATGGTTTTAGTAGCTGGATTAGCGTCTAACTTTAACTTTTCTAAATCATAGCCAACGGATACTTTTGCTTTCACGCGCACGAGGGCTTTTTTTCTAAAAATACCAAAATCGTAGCCCCAATAATCTTTGTAATCATACACTTCGGTAAAATAGCCTTCAACGGTTATCAGTTTAGCCACCTTTTTAATGCGTTCCAGCACCACTTCCGAATTTTCTTGCGACTTTACCGCACCAATTTTATAAAACGAACGGGTCACAAAAATGCCCAGCGCGAATACCGCGAGGATGCCTAAGCCAATTAAGAGTTTTCGTATCATATTTATAAAAATCAGAAGTCAGACTTTAGAAGTCGGACGCGCTTATTTATTAAAGTAGTAAAAGTACAAAAGCTGTAAAATGTTAGTACATCTCACAGCTTTTGATTTTTATAAATAAACCAAACAAGTTTGGTTGCTCCTATTTATCCGGATTATTCGGGTCTTGTTCTTTGGCATCATCTTCGCCTACTTTTGCCGTCAGTCCGTGTTTCAAACCTTTGTAGCTTTTCAAAACCGCTTTTACAGAACCGACTGAAAGTGGCGATTCTATTAAAAGTGGAATTTTATTCTTATCGTCGGATGCCCACACTTTCATTTCCGAGCCTTTTTTAAAGTAAAAACCACTATCCACTACTTGCGGCATAAACTGAATCGTTTTGAAATGCCCCATTCCTTTTACTCTCTTATTTTTTTCTCTGCCAAGATACTTCACCTTGAGGGGCCAGGTTTCTTTGTCAATAAAAATCTTGATGGGAATATTTGCGCCGGTACTCATTTGATTGAAATCCACGTTGCGCGTGAAGTAGATAATGGATAGAATGTCGTGCATACAATTGTCCACATCGTATTCCGTTACTTTAGCATCTTCTTTCGTTTTGCCGCGCAAGGAAATTGCTTTTTTGCGCTGTTGGTCGAACGAGGTTTTATCGTATAAGCGGTATTTTCCTTCCTGCACATCGCGCACGGATGCAACTGGCAACAGTGTTTCTTTGTCAATATAGGATTCATAAGTGTCTTTGACTTTGTAAAACCACTCATAAGATTTGTACGTTTTGCCTTGCGCTGTAACGTGATATTGATTGCCAAGGTCTCTCACTTTAAAGGTAACTTCTCCAGCAGCAACCCACACAAAGTTCCAGTTATAGTATAATTTATAAGTCATTTCTTCGCCCGGCTGGAACGCCTTATTGTCCATACTACAAGGCTCTACTTTATAGGTAGATTCCTGTCCGGGAAGGACGTTTGTTGTCTGTATGGTTCTTGAAGGATAGTCAAAAGCCATCAATACGAACAAGAAAACGACCAAAAGACTGCCTCTAAACAGTACTTTTTTCATAACCTGATGATTTAAAAACATTTTTTTGAACTATAAATAGTATTCCAAGTAACGCCGGCAGCACGATGTTTAGTACGAATAGCGTAAACGTAGCTGCCAGAACGCTGATTTCATTTGCACCAAAGTGCCCCCATACGTACACCGCGATTTCTCCTCTTGCCAGTAGCGCCATACTTGCTGAAAGTGGTACGGCGGTTTGTATCAAGAAGATGCTCGCAATGCCTGCAAACCCTTGCACGAGACTCACTTTTATTCCAAAAAATTGTAATAAAAGCCAGTATTGCGTGCTGTAAGTCAAGTATCGAAGTGCTGCCCATTGGAGCGCTTTCCACTTGGTCTTCATTGATATAATACGTAAAAACACGAGGAGTCGCTGCCAACGCCGCCCCATTTTTTTTGGTACGTATTTTCTGATGATAGGTAAAATTCGACCGATTTGCAACAATCCGTAGAGCAAGGTCAGGCAAGTAATTCCTCCCGTAAGCCATATTATCCTAATTATATACGCTTGCCACTCCAAATAGTTGTCCGCAAACCAGCAAAATCCGACCAGCCCACCAAAAAGTAAGACGAGCAATTGACAATAATTGCCCAATACCATCGCCGCCGCCGCTTGCCAACGTTGTGCAGGTGGTACGAGCAATAGTCGCCCGCCATATTCTCCAACGCGATTCGGCGTCACGATCGCCAGCGACAATCCCGCCAACACTGCCCGATGCGCTTCCCAAAACCGCATTTTAAACGAGTATTGGGTAAATTGCATCCATTTCAGCGTTTCAAAAGCCAGATTGAACGGTATCAATCCGATAGCTAAACACAGATAAGACGTAGGACGGTCCCAAACGGTGCTTAAAAATTCGTTAAATATTGTTGTGATATTGTTATAAAAAAAAAGTTGATAGCCTATTGCAATGCAAATCAATAGCGAAAAACTCCACTTTAGCATTGTGCTTATCCAGTGCGAATGCTGTCGAATTGTAAAAAGTAACGCCTCCATTCAAGTATAAATTTAGATACGAAAATCAGGGGAGGCAAGATTTGTGAAAAGTTTGTGAGATGAAATAAAAAGAATTACCGCGAGCGTAATTTTAAATTTTGCGGTTTAAATTTTACATTTAAAAAAAGGTGGTCCCATCAGGAAAAAATTTCGCGCTGTATCCTACTCAAAATCAAATACTTATAATGATTTCCTTTAGAAAATGTTGCTTTGGATACAAATTTTAGCCCTGTGCTTCTAATTGTGCGAGGGTATCCCGATAATCCTTTTCACGGGCAATCCAAAAGTTTTCGGGGATTTTTAAGATACTCTCCAGCTGCTGGGCTATTTCGGGTGTAATTTCAATCGTACCGTCAATAAGTGCATCTACCCACTCTAATGTTTGCCCCATTCTTTCGGCGAATTGCTTCCTTGATAGCTCAATAGCTTCAATCGTTTCGAGTATCGTATCGCCCGGTGGCGAGAGCAGTTCTTTATCAATAACTTGGTTTGAAAATGCGACCATAGCAACTTGGATTTTTAGTGGTAATCTTTAATGTTTTCAACGCAAACAGAAACGACATCGTTCCAATCCAGACCGCCATCAGGCAATGCTGGGATAGGGTCATGGTTTGGCGTGAAAAGCATTCGCCAGTTTTTGGAAATATCTACTGCCAAGTGACCAACCAGATTACCAGTCAGTTCATGGCAATTAGCAGCCGGTAATGTGCGCATGACTGCTAAGGTTTCAGCAGCCCGTAATTCCAACAAACGCTGCTTGATTTTCTTCGCTAGTTGACCATATTCCCGTTTCAACTGCGAATCGTCTGTAAGTACCTTTTCCAGCTTCTTAGAAGCAAATATTACTTCCATCTACAAGAGACCAAATTAAGAAATAATCAAATAAACATTTGAGGAATTTTCTAAGATGCTAAAAAAGGGAAACGCTTCTTACACTTTAACTTTTGAAAAGGTGGTCCCACCAGGATTTGAACCTGGGACCCTCTGATTATGAGTCAGATGCTACTAACCAACTGAGCTATAGGACCTTATGGATTAAAATAAAAATTATTTAATTATTGTAAAACCTAAAAATAAAAACGCAAACTTTTTCGCGTCTTTTAAAGCGAATGCAAAAATAGGGATTTTATAAACAGGATGCAAGGGCGATTTTTAACTTTTTGTGTAATTTAATAATTCTTCCGAATCGGCAGGCGTGAGGCGCAAATTCATTTGCGGAGAGGGTAAGGTGATATTTTCAGCGTCTAAAGCCTTAGCAACTTCTTCGAGCATAAAATATGTCGCTTTCCAGAAATCTTCATTTTTCGTCCAAAAACGCACTGCAAAATTGATAGACGTAGCTGCCAATTCCCGCACCAATATTTTATGCCCTTTTTCTGGCAAGTAGCCCGGGCAACTTTCTATCACCTGTTTCAAAACTTCCCGCGCCTTTTCAATTTCATCACTTCGCACAATGCCAAATGTCAAATCCAACTGCCGTTCTGCACTGATAGAAAAATTTTCAATCGCATTGCTAATAATGGAGCCGTTCGGAATGACAACCACTCGATTATCCAACGTAGTTAGAATCGTATTTAAAATTTGAATTTCTTTCACCGTACCTGTATAATTTTGAGTGGTAATGGTATGACCGGTGCGATATGGTTTGAATAACAAAATCAACACGCCTGCCGCAAAGTTACTCAAGCTCCCTTGCAATGCCAATCCGACTGCAAAACTCGCCGCTGCCAACACTGCCACAAAAGAAGTCGTCTGAATGCCTACGATCCCCGCTGCACTGAACACCACCAACACTTTTATTAGCACACTGAATAGACTTTTCAAAAAATTTGTCAAATCCGCTTGCACCCTGGCACGCAACATTCCTTTCGCCACCAATCTACTAATCCATTTGGCTACCCAAAACCCGATGGCTAATACTAAAATAGCGCCTACAATTCTGGGCGCATAGAGTACGCCAAAAGCTATCCATTCATCAATATACTTCTCCATTTCATTGTTGTTTAAATCCAAAAAAGGTACATTTGTATAGTTAAGTCGGGCTTGAGTGGTATCATTTTAAAAATAGAATGCTTGCGAAAAAGTTCAAAATACGTAAGTCGGGACGAGGCACTGGCGCGGTTGCAAAGCTACTGCGCCTACCAAGAACGCTCGCACCAAGAAGTGCGCAGCAAACTATTGGATTTGAATATTTATGGGGATGATTTAGAGGAGATTATTGCCGGTTTGATTTCCGATAATTTTTTGAATGAAGAACGCTTCGCGCGCGCCTACGCACGAGGTAAATTTCGGATGAAACAGTGGGGCAAGCGGCGCATTGTGCAGGAATTAAAACGGCACGATGTATCAACGTATTCGATTCGCAAGGCGATGGAAGAAATTGAACCGGAAGATTATAAAAATACTTTGCTGGATGTAATTCGTAAAAAAAAGAATTTATTGGCAACGGAAACGGATTTTGAATTGCAAAATAAACTCGCGCAATATGCGATCAGTCGAGGTTTTGAGCCGGAATTGGTGTGGGAAATAATCAGAGATGAAAGTTAGCAGTTGGCAGTTAGCAGTTGGCAGTGCGCTTGTAGCATTTTTTCTCTGTTGTCAAGAAAAAAAGGACGTGCAGTCCGCCTTTTATCATTGGAAAACGGAATTCAATCTATCCGATTTTGAAAAAAGCTATCTCGACTCGTTGAGCGTGAAAAAGTTGTATGTGAAATTTTTTGATGTGGATTGGGATGCGAACAAAAAGATGCCGGTGCCGCTTGCGCTTTTGGAAATTAGAAAATTGGAAAGTTGGAAGGATGGAAAATTGGAAATGGTGCCGTGTGTGTTTATTACGAATCGGACGTTTCAAAATATTTCGGAGGATAAAATTGAGTGGTTTTGTGAGCGCGTGGAAGAAAAATTATTTGAATTAAAACCTGATAATCTGATATTTAGAGAAATTCAATTTGATTGTGATTGGACAGCAAGTACGAGGGAGCGGTATTTTGAATTTTTACAAGTTTTCAAAAAAAAGATGGATGCCTCGCAGCCTAAAGTCTGCGCTACGATTCGCTTGCACCAATTTCGGGATTTTGAAACGACTGGTGTGCCGCCCGTTGATCGAGGAATGCTCATGTTTTACAATACCGGCGACGTAGAAAGTTGGAACGAAGAAAATAGTATTTTGAATCTGGAAGTTGCCGAGCAGTATTTAGTATCTGGTAATCAGTATTCAGTACCCTTGGATATTGCGTTGCCGATCTTCTCTTGGGGCGTACTTTTCCGGGAGGGAGCAATGATTCGTTTGATTAATAATCTGAATGCCAGTGATTTACAAGACACAATGCGCTTTCGCAAAATCGCTTCCAATCGCTTTGAAAGTATAAAAAACACCTACTTGGACGGCTATTATTTGTATAAAAATGATTTGATTCGCACCGAAGCAATAGATACAACTTTACTATCAAAAACGACGAATTTGTTGACCACCCGAATAAAAAATCGCAACTTGACCCTCGCATTTTACCATCTCGACACCGCGACGATTAAACATTTTCCGCATGAATTTTTGGAACAACTTACGCAGCGTTTTCGATAACTGCAATCGCATAGTACGCGCCCTTCTCGCATTTATGGGAACGCGGATTGGACGGATTTTCGCGGATTTTTTCCTTTATGACGCTTTTTTTAACCGCAGAGGCGCAAAGGACGCAGATTTTTTCCCGCAAAGTCGCAAAGGCGCAAAGATTTTGCCTGCACCGCATTTTTTTTTTACCACAGCGGACACAAAGTCACACAAAGAAAGTCACTCGGTCACCCACTCACTTGGTCGCTCCATCACCCCATCACCCTATCACCCCATCACCCTCCTATCTTCCTATCTTCCCATCCTCCTTTTAACCTTCCTTCCAATAAAACTTTCCAGCAATTGCACCCCCAACCGCATCGGTTTTCGTGGTTATTCGTTTTTGAATCCCTTTATTATTGACCAAAATATTCCGTCTGCGCCGCTGTTTATCAATATCGAATCTATTTACGAAGCCTTTGGCGGACAGGCAGTTGTACAAGAAAAAGACAACCTTACGGAATGGCAGGAGCGCTATTGCAAAAAAGCAACCATCGAAGAAATACGGGAATTGGTGTATGAGGTGGAATATGATGGTTTATCACTGCTGCACGATGACATTAAGTATGAATCCAAAATGCTGTCCAGTTATTTTCAAGACAATACATTTGCGCGGTATTTAAAAAGAAGTAATTGTTTAGAGACGGTTGAATATCTGCTGTTTGCCAGACGTTGTGAGCCGCACGTCACGCTCGGCGATGACCCTTGGAAAGTGCCGCCCCGCGATTTAGTGGCGATGCAAAATCTCTTGGACGAAGGGCTGGCGACTTTTCAGCGCACCGAATCACATTACATCCGATTGCGATATGCGTATCAGATTATCCGACTGGCGCATTACCAAAAAAACTATGCAGCCGTGCTGTCATTGTACGATATGTTAATGCCGCAAGTGGACAATGACCCCAGCATTATTGAAGATTGGATAAACGGGCATCGGGCGGGTGCACTTTTTTCGCTGGGGCGCAATGTGGAAGCGTCGTATCAGTTTTCTAAAATATTTGAGAATTGTCCGAGTAAAGCGGAGTCGGCTTTTCGGAGTTTCGATATCAGAACCGATGAAGAATGGGAGGCGTGTGTAAAAATGTGTCAAAGTGACAAAGAACGAGCAACGCTGTATGTGCTGCGCGCCCAAGCTGCCAATAGCAAAAAGTTAGAAGCGATGCAAGCGGTGTATAATTATGATACAAAGAATCGGCATTTGGAGATTCTGTTGGTAGAAGAAATGCGAAAGTTGGAAAAAGATTTGTTGGGCTTAGGTTTCAATGACAATCGAGCGCAAAATCGTCGCTTGGGTTATCCGCGGGCGAAAGCTGGTGATTATATCGTTGAATTACAGGAGTTTGTAGCAAGAGTTGTAGACGAACGAAAAGTGAAACGCCCCGTTTTTTGGCAAGTCGTACTCGGATATATTGAAACCCTTGCCGGGAATTATTATGATGCAACGCGCACGTTTGAACAAGTAGAACCATTGGTGGAAGAGCCTATTTTACGAGAACAACTAAGAGTATTTCAATTGGCTTTAAGAATCAGCGCTTACGCGAAAGCGACCGAGGAAGTAGAATTGGAAGTAAATGATATTCGTAAAAGTGCGATGTATCGGAAATATCGGGATTTCAATGATTTTCTGCGGGATAAAATGGCATTTTTGTATGGACAGGGCGACTCACCGGGCAAGGCTTTTTTGAGTGCGTATCGTTTTCGGGATTTGAAAGTGAATCCACAATTAGCAATTATTGATGATTTACTGGCAATTACTCGAAAGCCAAATCGCAGTGGATTGGAAACGGCACTCGTGACCAAAAGTGGCGGCGAAACGATTGAAAAAGACCTAATTAATTTGAAAGCTACACTCCTTTTCAGCGAATTTCGATTAGAAGAAGCCTTGACCGTTTTTAAAGAAATCAATCGAGAAGAGTGGGACAATTATGGCGTGTTCAATCCTTTTGTCGAGCGTTTTCGGGATTGCGTGCGCTGCGTGCTGCCCGACACGGCTAATAATTATAACAAAGGAGACCTAATGGAACGCTTAATAAATCTGGAAACCCTCACTCGCACCGACCCAGATAATGCCGCAATGTATCATTATGAAATGGGTACGGCTTTTTATAATATGACTTACTTCAGCTTTTCTTGGCAACTGATGGATCATTTTAGAAGTGGCACGAGCCTTGCGCCGGTTTTACTGCGCAATAGTCAAAATGGAGTCGTTCGGCATCCCAATTTTCCGGCTGGCAATCGGGAGCATTTTGACTGTTCCAGAGCTTTATTTCATTTCGAACGAGCACGCGAACTCGCCAAAAACAGCGAACTGGCTGCCCGTGCCGCGTATGCCGCTGCTAAATGTGAGCGCAACGCTTGGTACGTCAATCGCGTACGTGGTGCGACGAATCAATACGAATATTTTGGGATTTTGCAAAATACTTATTCCAATACTGACTTTTATAAAAGGGTGGTACGAGAGTGTAAGACGTTTCAGGCGTATTTGCGAAGATAATATCAGTAGGCAGTTGGCGGTACACAGTAGGCAGCACTCAAAACATTGACCATAAATCGCTAAATAATTGTTGTAATAATTTTATTTGATTATTTAAAATATCATATAAAAATAAAGTTAAATGGCATATTGCATTATTAAAAAAATTGTTTGTTAACCAATGGGTGACTGCTAACTGCGTACTGTTGACTGCATACTGGCTTATTATCCTCGCACCCACAATTCCGTTACCACTGCGGCTGGGTTATTCAATAATGCTGTTTCTTCCATATCCAATTCTAAATCAGAGACCGCTCGTTCTTTGGAAGGGCGATACATCAAAAACAAAATTAAAGTCATGCCTACAAAAAGCAGCAACAACAAATTATTTGTCAAAAAATAACCCACCGCAGCAATCAAAGATGGGACTTCCAGCAACGCGTATCGTACCACAAGCGCCGAGCGATACGCTGCCAGCTTTTCTTGAAGGTTGGTCATCCCTCGTACCTTTTGCAATTGTGTACCAAATATTTGCCCACTCAGCAGCACACTTCCTATCGTAATCGCTCCTGCAATGTACACCCACATTTGCCCGGTGGCTTCTACGCCCATGACGGCAGGCTTCTCTTTATTTAAAAAATAAAAAACGAGGATCGGCAAAATTTGTCCGAACAATAGTGCCGCGTGGATGATTGCGAGCATATCAAAATAAGATTTAGAAGTAACGGGTTGCTTTGTCATATTTTTTAAATGTAAGTATGAAGCAAAAATAAGTTTAACTACAAAGATCACCAATATTTTCACCAAGTTCACAAGGAAAACACTTTGTGCGCTTTGTGTAAAACGTTGTGTTCCTTGCGGTTGCATTGAAAATTATTAGTGCCTTTCTACTTATTTTTTAATAGATTACGTAAATAAATCTGTCAAACGTCTGCATACTTTAAACTGCCCACTACCTACTCCTCCCCTTTGTCCGTCGTAGATTTATCGGAGGAGGATTCCCCACCTTTAATCTCATCCACCAGCACCGACACTTTCTTCGCCAGGTATTTTGCAAAACCATCCAAACCCGGGAAGAGCGTAGCATCGTTGATATTCATCGCGTTTAATTCGCGCAACATCTGCGGGCGAAGTTTGGACGGCAAACAGAATTTTTTAATCCACCGGCTATCAAATTCCCCTTTCATTGTATCTTTTAATGCGTCTTCAAACGAGATTTGACTTACGGCATCATCTTTGAAAAGCCGGGTTTGGGATAGATAAATGCCTTGTTGAATCGTCAATCTTGGATGCGTGTAATAAGGCGAAATCGGCAACACCGTGGACGGAAATTTATACTCTTCTTCGTACCATTCCGATAGAAAAATCTGTTCAAAATCGGCATCCAACAACGTATTATACTTCAAATAATGCCTAGAAAACAGCGACTTAAATCGCACATCTTTTTCATATTGCTGTCGAATTTCTTTATATAATTCCGTCATATTCACTGCCCACACCGCTGCATAATCCTCGCTCACCTGCAAATCATTCACTGCAAAAAACGCCGATACGTAGGGCGAGCGCGTCCAGTCGAGCAAGCGCGTGGGTGCGCCGTGGTGTTGCATGAGCGAGAGCCACTCCATGCGCGACTCTATTTTCCGATTGCTCTCGGTGTACAAATGCGCCGTCCGCTTGAATTCATCATACAATTCTTTTTCTTCATACATAACGATCGAGCGTTCGAGCTTTGGCTGCAAGGTCCACGTACTATTCATGTGCCCTCGGAAGTACCAGAGCGCGTCGCCCATTTTCGTCAGCTTTGAGCGGAGTTCTTCCCATGATTTTACGGGTATTTCGATGTTGGTTGGCATAGATGTTTATTTTAAATAGACGGGGATTGTAAATCGAAAAACAAATGGTAAAGTAATATTTGAGAATTATCAATTCTTAGGTGAGATGATTGGAAAGATAAATGCCATTCAGCGCATTTATTATCAATAATCACTAATTCCATCTATTTTAAAACACAAGATATCGTTTCTAAAGATTATCTCTTTGTTTGTTCCAATACATCTAAGCTTAAGGTTATCCTTTGGAGTAGGACGATAAGCTATCAATATTCTTTCTCCACTATATATATCTTCATCTCTTCTTGTATGTAACTCCTGACTCCAATCAAATAATTCAAGGTTATCTTGAATTATTTTATATCGGTTAAAGTCCTTTGACTTAATTAAACGTTTATAGTTTGGAGTCCCTGATTTTTTAGCATTTTTCTTAGCCTCGAAGCCACGATGACATTCCCCTATATAAAAAGAAGAGTTTCTCTTTTTTATTAATTGGTAGTCTTCCCACCCACCATTTACAAATACTCGCCAGATAATATCATCTTTTAATAAGTCCAAATTTTGAACTAATTTTTGGTCATAGTCAGTGAAATGAATAAGATTAAAAGCTTCTGAAAAACGATTAAGTTTCGGGGTAACATATTTTATTGTGTAATTTGTATCTATCTGTAAATTAAAAACAATAACAGCACATGGCTCAGTAGCACCAATCTCAATAGTTTTATTTTTTATACTTCCAATTATTGTTTTTTTAAACAGGATTTTATTAAGATTTGATAATTCGTAAAATTCTCTTATGTGATATTTTTTTAAAACGGTATGACGAAAAGCTTTCGCGGTTTCATTTAGAAAAATAGCATTATTAACAATTAAAGCAAACGAAGTCTTGTAGTGTGCCCATTTCTGCACTCTCAATACGAAAGCTTGGGAACGTTGATAATCGGAGACACTTTCATATTCGTGCTCCGTTCCCTTCTTACCCTTCGAGCCTATGGCTTGTCTTTCCTTCTTATGCTCTTCATTATCGTCTTGAGGAACACTTCCCCACGGTGGATTTCCAATAATGCAGTCAAAAAATTTATCTTTAAAGATTTCGTTCTCCGTGAGTGTGTTGCCGCAAACCAAATTTCTATCAATTAGACTAGGTAGGATTGGTGCTTGATTTTCGATTTGATATTTAACAAAATTTGGATCTAAATCTTCCAGCAATGCAAGATAAAGGCTAAAGGTTGCAATTTGTAAAGCCTGTTTATCAATATCTATTCCAAATATCTGATTTTCGAGAATTTGTTTTTTTTCATCAAAATTCTTTTCTGCATTTTTGCGCTTAACAATTTGTTTGAATGCTTCAACTAAAAATGCACCAGAACCGCAAGCTGGGTCGAAAACCGTTAGATTTCTATTTTTTGCCAGCATAGGTTGAAATGCTCGACTCAGCATAAAATCAACGACAAATTTTGGAGTGTAATAAATCCCCTTTCCTTGTTTCTTTGAATTATCAAGAAAAGCTTCGTAAACATTACTAATTAATTGAATAGGAATATAATCAAACCTATATGGAAAAAATAGTTGAAGCTGCCCAGAGCGATAATCTGAGTTAAAAAACTGTGCTAAATTAATTAAGTAGCCCTGTCGAATCTGACCTTCCGTTAAAATATCATCCTTAAAAATGTCACCATTAATTTTTCGTACTTCCTCAAAAGCATTCATTAATTTTTTGGCATTCCCAATGTTAAGAATGTCAGAAAGATGATTAGGATTATAAATCCCTCTATCCTCAAGATATTTTAAAAAAAGGCATCGTAAAATTAATAAATCAACTACTTTTGGCTGGTCAGAATGCTCTAGTAAATCCTGCCGTAAAGCAGTCAGATTTAATAATAAGTCCTTGTCAACTTCTTGTTCCCGTTTTTGCTTCTGTTTTTCTATTACAAAATCAAAAAAATATCCAGAGTCCAAGCGTTCTCTTGAAACAATTTGTTTCAAATCTACTTTCTTTTCAGAACTAACTCCTTCAGCAATTTTATATATGACAGCAATTTTGGGATTGGCTTCACTAGGTTTTATTTTAGCATTGAATATAAGTGTTTCATTATCTGAACAAACAACAAAATTATTAACATAATTGCTATTCCATAATTTTCTATGTATTTCTAGTAAAGTTTCTTCCTTAAAAAAAGATTGAGAAGATAAGTAATAGAAGGCTACAGGAATCGAAGTAGTTTTTGTAATCTTTTCTTGAGAAAATTTTATATGATGGGTAAATGATTCTCCATTGAAATTTGGGAGACTGAATCCCAAAGCTTCAAAGAAATGGTAAACCTTATTTTTTACTTCAGATGCCACTAATTTTCGCTTGAAGCTTTAAAGAAATTATCTTTAACCATCAAAATTAATACAAAATCTTGGAAAAAGCTATAGCTATGAGTAGAAAAATGAAACTTTTTGGTTTAGACTCCTCTCACTCTCCCATCCATCATCCCAAACCAAATCGGCGGCACGAGTGACGCAATAATCGAAGCCGGATACCCAAGCGGCAATTGTGGACTTTCTTCAAAATGGCGCAGCACTTGATATTTTCGGGTGGACTTGTAATGGTGGTCGCTGTGGCGCGTGAGTTCGTACAAGAAGATTCTACCGAGTTCGTGGTCGGAATTCCAGGAGTGGTGCGGACCGACATTTTCGTAGCGACCGTTGGGCAAGAGGTTTCGGCGCAAACCATAATGTTCGATATAATTTACACATTCCAGCATTAAAAAACCAAAAACAGCAATTCCAACTGCGTAACCAACCATTTGCCAATTATACATTAAACCGACCGCAACGAGATAGCCAAGCTGAAAAACTTGAAAGCGCAGCATTTCATTTCCCCAGCTAAAGGTGGATTTCCCTATTTTTTTCAAACGCTCGTTTTCTAATTTCCAAGCATTCACGTAGCTGCCTGTGACCGAGCGCACCCAAAACGCATACACACTCTCGCCCAAACGGGCAGACGCAGGGTCGAGCGGCGTAGCGACGTGTTTGTGATGTCCGCGATTGTGTTCTATAAAAAAGTGCATATATAAAGCCGGCAGTAAGAGTATTTTACCTAACGTTTGTTCCATTTTAGAAGTGCGATGTCCTAATTCATGCCCAACATTGATACCACAAGTGCCGATGATTAAACCGACATTACAAATCATGCCCACAACTTCGTATGTTTCTAAACCTCCTTTTGCCAAAGCATTAAATAAATAAGCAATGAGTCCATATAAAATCGGAATATTTAAATATAAAAGTAAGTCGAAGAAGCGAGAAACGGCTTTCTTTTCTTCTTGTTCCAATGGGAGATTTGCATCAGATTTTGGTAAAATTTGTTCTAAAATAGGAATGAGGACAAAGGCGATATAAATACTGCCAAACGACCAAATGCCGCCGAAATAAATGCCCAGATAGCCCGCCAATGGCGCGATGTAAGCAATGAAGTATTTTGTGTCTTTTAACATAATTTTGAGATTTCGAGATTTTAGATACCAGATGCCAGATTTTTCCAGTGGTCAACATTTATGTCTGGCATCTGACTTCTGGTATCTTTTCTTTTTCTTTGCAACCGAAATATAAGAAAGCTGTTTCAAGGTAGCATAAAAACCAGAATCGAACAAATTTTATAATATGGATAAACAGTTTCATCCGCTGAAGGTGCGGGAAGTAATGAAGGAGACCGAAGATGCGGTGTCCGTCCATTTTGAGGTGCCGGAGGATTTAAAATCGCTTTTTGAATATAAGCAAGGACAATACCTGACGCTCAAATTTGACATCAATGGCGAAGAAGTGCGCCGCTCCTACTCCATGTGTAGCAGTCCACGAGAGGAATATTTGGCGGTGACGGTGAAGCGGGTGAAGGGCGGAGTCGTTTCCAATTATGTTGCAGATGCAGTGAAAGCTGGGCAAATGGTGGAAGTCATGCCGCCGGATGGACGTTTTTATACGGAATTACACGCCGGACAGAAAAAAAGTTATTATTTATTTGCAGCAGGAAGTGGGATTACACCTTTATATTCGATCATAAAAACGATTCTGGAAGAAGAACCGCAGAGCACCATTTTTCTGCTGTATGGCAATCGGCACGAGGAGGGTATTTTGTTTAAAGAAGGCTTGGGCGCGCTCGAAAAGCGGTATAGCGGTCAACTCATTGTAGAGCATATTTTGAGCCAGCCAAAACGCGAAAAGTCAAGCGGTTTAAAAAGTTTGTTTTCAAAAGGAACGCTCTCATGGGATGGGAAAGTGGGTCGAATTGATTCGAGTCAAGTCCTTCGGTTTTTGGAAGAAAATCCCTTGCGAAGCAAAGAAGCCGAATACCTCATTTGTGGTCCCGGTTCCATGATTGATGCGGCAGAGGGCGCATTATTGGCGAAAGGAGTTGCCAAAAAAAATATTCATACCGAGCGTTTTACAGCGGCAGCAATTGCTGATGAAGACCGAATAAAGGGTGTGGGCGGTGCAAATTTGAAAGTGCATTTGAATGGTAAAATGATTGAAACCAGTGTGCCAGCCGGTAAAACAATTTTGGATACGCTGATTGATAAAAAATATGACCCGCCTTACTCGTGTACTTCCGGCGCTTGCTCTACTTGCATGGCGAAAGTGCTGAAAGGCAGCGTGAAAATGGACGTGTGTTATGCCTTGGACGAGGAGGAAGTGAAGCAGGGTTTTATCCTTACTTGCCAAGCGCACCCGACGACCCATGAAGTGGAAATTACGTATGATGTGTAGTGCCGAATATTATTCGGCAAAACGAGCTATAAAGTTGTATAACGTAAATGCCGAATAATATTCGGTGAAACTTTAAAATAAAATTTATCTTCGCGGTATTAATCGTTTAACAAACCTTTTACAATGAAAATTGTCACGGAAGATATTTTAGATAGCGTCGTAGAAAGATTCGATGACTCGGATGCTGCGTATGAAAGTGCCGTAGAAGCATTGGAGCAAGAACAGCCAGTTCTTTTAGGATACTTATTCTCGGAAGAATTTGAAGCCTTTACGCAAGAAGAAAAAGAATATGTGTTGTTACTTTCCACCATTATTTGGAGTGCGATAAAAGAAGCCAATGGCGGTACTGTTGCAGCAGTAACAGAAAAAGCACTGATGGAAGTGGAAGAACAAAATTGGGCAAAATTAGAAGGTATTACCATCCCACATTTTCATGAACGCATGGATGTTTTTTTTGATAATTATGCGCAAGAAGACTTGTTGGCTTTTGTGGAAGATGCGTTAGCCGATGACGAAGAAGACCCGATGGTAACCAAAGAAGCCCGCGAAGCTATATTTGTGACGCTGAAAACGGTGATTGATTGCTTGGCGGCAGCGTGATACTTGATTAGGTGTGGCACGTTTCAAAAATGTGCCACACCTAAAAAATATCCGCGAAGCGAATATCACAATATCCTATCTAATAAGCCCGGTCCGTCCGCTTCTCCACGAAATTGATAAACGAGCGATTTGCTACCCGATTGCCACCAGGCGTTGGATAATTTCCTGAAAAATACCAGTCGCCATTATTGTTCGGACAAGCTTTGTGTAAATCTTCAATCGTCTGAAAAATCACTTCCACTTTTGGTTTAATCCCTGCTGGTGTAATAATTTTAGCTATTTTTTTAGACACTTCTTCGTAAGAAAATTGATTGTACAATGCAATAATTTCATTTTTGATGGTTTCTTTTGGAAGGCGGTCTTGCGAAACACAACGATGGTAAGCCTCCTGCAAGAGATGTTCCTGTTTGTTTTCTTTCAAAAGCTCCAACAATGCCTGAAACGCTACAAAATCTTTCATAATAGACATATCAATGCCATAACAATCCGGAAAGCGAATTTGAGGTGCGGAGGAGACAACTAAAATTTTCTTTGGGCGAAGGCGAGCGACTAATTGCACAATCGTATCGCGCATCGTAGTGCCGCGCACAATCGAGTCATCCAGCAGCACCAGCGTGTCTTTTTCATTTTCTACAATACCGTACGTCACGTCGTATACGTGTGACACGAGTTCGCCTCGGTGGGAGGTATCGGTGATAAACGTGCGGAGTTTTTCATCTTTTACCACCAGTTTTTCCATGCGCGGGCGCAACGAGAGGATTTTCTCTATTTTCTTTTCATTGATATCTGCCAAATCCTTCGTTTCCTTCAAATATTCTAATAAACGCTCCTGTTTCAGACAATTTAATTTCTTTTCAATGCCTTCCATTAAACCATAATAAGCGGCTTCGGCAGTATTTGGAATAAAAGAAAAAACCGTGTGTTTGAAATCATAATCCACCGCTTCCAAAACGGCATCCGTCAATAACTCCCCCAATTTTTTGCGCTCCAGATAAATATCGCGGTCGCTACCTCGAGAGAAATAAATGCGCTCGAACGAACAGGCACGACGCTCTTGCGGCTCTGTAAAAGGTTTTTCATCCACCCGACCATCTCGTTTGATAATCAGGGCATGACCGGGCTGTATTTCTTTTACTTTCTTGATGTGCACATCGAACGCCGTTTGAATAGCCGGTCGCTCTGAAGCCATCACCACCACCTCTTCATCCTGATAATAAAATGCGGGACGAATGCCATTGGGGTCGCGCATGATGAACGCATCGCCATGACCAAGTAAACCCGCCATCACATAACCGCCGTCAAACTTTTTACTTGCCCGCCGCAACAGTCGTTGAATATCTAAATTGGTGTAAATCAAATCGTTAATCTCAATATTATCGTACCCATCGGGTTTGTACCAAGTGTGCAATCGTTGCACTTCATCATCCAAAAAATGTCCAATTTTTTCCAACACCGTGACCGTATCTGCTCTGCGCGTCGGATATTGACCAAGCGTGACTAACTCATCAAAAAGCTCGTCTACATTCGTCAGGTTGAAATTGCCGGCTAAGACTAAATTTCTGGTAATCCAATTATTTTGTCGTAGAAATGGATGGCAAGTGTTCACTGAATTATCGCCGTGTGTGCCGTAGCGCAAGTGTCCGAGAAGCAGTTCGCCTGTAAAAGGTCGGTTCATTTTGAGCCAAGCAGGGTCTGTGAGTTGTTCAGGTTTTAAACCATTGAAATGGCTTTGCACATTCATAAACAAGTCATCTATGTAATTGCTTGCCACACTTTTTTGAATATTGATATACTCTTTGCCGGGCGGCATTCCCATTTTAATGGTTGCAAAACCTGCTCCATCTTGTCCGCGGTTGCGTTGTTTTTGTAATAAGATGCGCAATTTGCTGATGCCCCACAGCGCAGTCCCATATTTTTCTTGATAATATTCCAATGGCTTTAGCAATCGAATGACGGCTACGGCGCATTCGTGTTTTATTTGGTCACTCATAGTTGTGTGTTGAAATGAAGGCGCAAAGGTAACAATTTGGAAAGGTTATAGGTTGATGGGTTGATGGGGTGATACAGGATAGTACACCGATTTTTATGATTAATAAGATAAATTATGATTCGATTTGAAATCATAAAAAACCATAATTAGCTTACAAAAATCAGTGTGCCAATCGAAAGCTAATTTTGTTTTTGATTATCGGATTGCTCGTCTTCTTTATCGAATAACAACTTATTCCAAAACTTTTTCCGCTTTTCCCGGCGGTCGTCCTTCTTATCATCCTTTTCTACTTCGCGCTCGATGCGTTTCAAATATTCCTGATTTGATTCGCTGGGGCGACGAGACCGTACC
Organism: uncultured Saprospiraceae bacterium; assembly: GCA_964549655.1. Classification (GTDB taxonomy): domain Bacteria; phylum Bacteroidota; class Bacteroidia; order Chitinophagales; family Saprospiraceae; genus JADJNW01. Next base: position 10,012 of record CAZJXN010000012.1, on the reverse strand, counting down.
TCTTCTCCATTCACTTCGCGCGGCGTTCCATCTTCATTATCTTTAAAATTATACAACAAACGCCCGAAAAATCCAGGCGTATCGGGCAGTCCCAATTCGTCCACATACATCGGCATTTCGGGTAGAAAGTGTGGACATTGCATGAGCGCAGTTACACTATCAGCCGGAGTCGGAAATTTTCCCCAACGCCAACTTTTTAATTGCGAATCGGCATTTACTTTTCGCATAAACCTGCCCCAAATCGGCAACGCCGAGTAGCCGCCCTGCCCAATGCTCGTACTGCGAAAATGCACTTGTGGCGTTTCTGCACCTACCCACGCACCCGCGACTAATTTGGGCGTGAATCCTACAAACCAGCCATCCGAATTATTTTGCGTCGTACCCGTTTTGCCCCCTATTTCATTACCCAAGCCAAACTCATAGCGCAAGCGACGACCTGTGCCGCTGTTTATCACCGATTGCAACATTTTAATCATCATATCGGCATGCGTCGTCGTGAGCATTTGCGGAAAGCGATTCGGATTCGGACGGTCAAATTTGACGATTAGTTTTCCATCTGCCGTTTCAATCCGATCCAAATAATGAGGCGTTGGGCGACGACCCCGATTGGCGAACGTGCCATACGCGTTGACCATCTCATACAAAGAAGCATCCGCCGTACCGAGTGCAATCGAAGGTTCATTGGGGATGCTGCCTTCCAAACCCATATTTTTAGCCAACTTTCTTACTGGGCTTACGCCAGCCCGTAAAATAATTGCGACCGAAACTGCATTGACCGATTCGCTCAGCGCGCCTTCCATCGAGTAGACGCCTCCGTACGCTCCACCTGCATTTCGAGGTTTCCAATTTTTATATTCGCTATACGTTACTTCTTGATTTTCTGTATATTCGCAAGGAAACATCCCATTTTCTAAAGCAGCAGCGTACACGATGGGTTTGAAAGTAGAACCGACTTGTCGGCGCGACTTCACATGGTCATATTGAAAAAACTGATAATCATTTCCACCCACCCAAGCCTTTATTAAGCCCGTCTGCGGCTCCATTGCCAAAAAACCGGTTTGTAAAATACCCAAATAATACCGCAACGAATCGAGCGGACTCATGGTGCGCTCCACTTCTCCCTCTTTCCAATCAAATACGCGCATCCGAATCGGCGTGGCAAATATTTTGTCAATTTCCGCCGTCGCTACGCCTTGTTCTTGTAATGCCAAATAGCGAGGCGAACGTTTTTTTGCAGCTAACAGTATTTTCTCGTTATTCCAAGGGGCTTTTCTATTTTTCCAATTATCATAAAAATCTTTTTGCAACTTGCCCATGTGTTCCTGCACGGCTTCCTCGGCATAGCGCTGCATCCGACTATTGATGGTCGTATAAATCCGAAGTCCATCGGTGTACAAATTGTAAGGCGAGCCGTCTGGTTTGGTATAATCTTGCAAAATATCTTCCACTTCAAGGCGCAAATGTTCGCGGAAATAAGTTGCCAGTCCCTCATTATGCCCTTCTTTATTATATTTTATACCTAATGGTAATTTTTGCAATTTGTCATAATCTGCTTTGGAAATATGTTTGTATTTCACCATTTGTGCCATGACCACATTGCGGCGTTTGAGGGCATTTTTAGGATGTCGGACTGGATTGTACAAAGTATTTCCTTTCAACATTCCGACCAAAACGGCTGCTTGCTCGACCCGAAGTTGTTTGGGTGCAATATTAAAAAAACGCTGCGACGCGACTTTGATTCCATAAATATCTTCGCCAAAAGGAACGGTATTCAGGTATAAATTGAGCAATTCGTCTTTAGAATAAGTGCGCTCCAAACGACGTGCCACGTAGGTTTCTTTCACTTTGTTGATAAAAGTCGAAAGCACCCAATATCTCGTACGCGGATATAAATTTTTAGCCAATTGTTGACTCAAGGTGCTGCCGCCGCCTGCCGAATCATCCATCAGCAACACGGATTTCACCAACACCCGCACCCATGCGCGTAAGTCAATGCCGCGATGTTCAAAAAAACGAGCGTCTTCGGTAGCCACCAAAGCGTTCAACACATTTGGCGAAATCTCTTCCATGCCAGCATTGATGCGGTTTTGCACGTAATATTTTCCCAGTTGCACTTTGTCCTCAGCGTACACTTGCGAAGCGGTATAATTCTGAATGGCTTTTAAATCCGTATACGTCGGCAGTTTTCCAAAAGCGCCTACATACACCAATACCGCTAACAAACAAACGAATAGAAAGCCTGTACCTGCGGCTACAACGCCCCATTTGAATAACTTTTTTCGATTTTCAGGCAGTCGCAGCCATATTTTAGTGCGTTCCCAGCGGATGGAAGTTTGCGTACCCACCCTTTGCCAGAAAGTTGAATTATAAGCGGACGATTGATCCGATTGGTGTTCTGCCATTTCACAAAGAAATTATACTTAAAAGTAGTAAACGCTCGTGCGCTGTTAAAATTTTAAAAATTGTCAGACGTGACCGGTTTTAAAAATATGTCACATCTTTATTGAATTTTGTTTCAATTTACACAAATTTAAAACAAATTTATAGTAAAAATCGTTGCTTTCGCAGAAACTTTACCGCGCGTATCCTCTTCTATTTATGTAAACGCCAAAATTAGCTTTAGATACTTTTTTTTATAAATTCTATTGTATGAAAGGGAGCGTTTCTAAAGTGTGTTTTCCGTATCTTAGCTGTGTATTAGGTGCTGTTATATCGCTTTTTATTGTATAAAAAAGATTGACATGAAAAAGGTTCTTCCGTTGCTGTTTTTATCGCTGGCATTGTTCAATTGTAGAAATGACAAGCCCAAAGAGACAAGTGTTGAAAAACAAATAGACGATTTGCTCCTTGTGCCCGGCGAACGGGTGGGCATGATTACGGCGACGACGACCGAAGCAGATTTGGAAGCCATGTATGGCGCAGAAAATCTGAAAATGGAACGAATTGCAGTGGCGGAAGACAACGAGCGCGAAGGCGTTATTTTGTTTCCGGGTACAAATAAAGAGGTGGAAATTATTTGGCAAACGGCGACCAGTGAGGGTACGCCTGCTTTTGTGCGCATCAGTAAAGACAGCACCGTTTGGAAAACCGAAGATGGAATTACGATCGGGTCAACGCTGGAAGAACTGGAAAAAGTAAATGGTACGCCTTTTCAATTCTATGGTTTTGAATGGGATTATAGCGGATTGGTAACAAACTGGAAAGACGGGAAATTTGATAAGCATTTCGTCGTGGCGCTGATTCCGCAGGATTTCAATGCTATAAATCCAGATATGATGGGCGAAGTGCAACTATCTTCCAATGACGATAAGATACGAGCAGTACAGGCTAAAGTGGGGTCTATGGTGATTACGTTTAATTGAGGCTGAGAATGAGAATGAGGTTAAGGTTAAGGCTGAGTTTGAGGGGAGAATAGATTGAAATGGAATTATACTTATTCTTAACTCAAACTCATTCTGGTCTTAACCTCAACCTTAACCTCATTCTCATTCTCAGCCTTAACCTCATTCTCTATCCCAACCTTCTACTCAAAATCATCACTAATCGCATCAATAGATTTCTTACCAGAGACTGCGACAACACGTGCATTTTTAAAATCCTGTGTCGCCTCAAAACCATGTCCGTAAATAAGTTCATCCAATTTACGCAGAACTACAAATTTGTGATTATAAACTCGCTGCTGGCGCTCCTCCCAGATTAATTCTTCGGTGTCCAATTTTTCGCCGGCTTCACTTCGCCATGCCACGCTGTCGCGCACGACGACCATGCCTTTTGATTCGTATCGAATGGCGTATTTGCCTGTTAATGTGCTGGTTATCTTTTGATCTGGACCGTAAAAATCAACGCGCACGCCGTCCGTAAATTCTTGTTCCGGCTCTTGTCTATTGACGTGGTAGAGCATCGTTGGTCCAGTTATTTTCACGCGCACGACTGCCGAATCGCTGTAAATGATTTCTACGTCCTTTGCGGTCTCGACGTTTACATCGAAACTGATAGCTTCTGATTCTGCGGCTTCTTCCTTATTGCAGGCAATAATTGTTAAAAGAAAAAAGCTGAATAATAGAAAATTTATTTTTTGTAAACTGCTCATTTTGTCAAATGTGATTTCTAAAATAGAATACAGTTTAGTCACCGAACAAGTTTGGTGATTACCGCACTATCGTCACATCACCTTCGTATAGGATGACTTCTGAATCTATAAATCGCACCTTCGCCATGTACGCGAATACGCCCGGTGCCATCGGCTTGCCATTGAACGTACCATTCCAACCCAATTGCTCCTGCCCCAGCGGGATATTGGAGCCTTCAAATAGTAGATTGCCCCAGCGGTCGAACACGAGTAGTTTCTCAATCACTTCCGCTGCCGGACCTCCAAATAAGGTGAAAAAATCATTTGCTCCATCAAAGTTGGGCGAAAAAGCACTAGGTATAAAAATAGGACGATTTTTGCTGATGAAAACCGTGAGCGAATCCGAAGCCCTACAACTATCGCCATTGGAAATGGTGACCACATACTGCGTGTTATTGACCGGACTGGCAGTTGGATTTGGACAATCGCTGCACGACAAACGGTCGCTGGGAGTCCATTGCCAGTTGACAGAAGCATTTGCAATTGCCTGTAAATCAACGGATGAGCCTAATTCAATCGTCGTGTCCAAACCTGCATCCACAATCAGCGGCGGTGGTTGAATGAGCGTAGCGGTCGTCGTACTTCTACAACCTTGCACATCTTCAATCGTGATGGTGTACGTGCCGGCGCCCAATTGTGTAAAACTAGAATTCGGCTGCAACGTGCCGCCATTGATGCTGAAATTGTAAGGCGTGTAACCGCCCGTGCCTGCTACTGTGATCGAGCCGGTTTTTTCGCCATTACAAAGCAAATCTTCGGTGGAGACTACATTTACAAATACGGGAGCTGGTTCTGTAATCGTTACCGTGCCAGTAATGGTACACTGATTGCTATCGGTTGCGATGACGGTATAATTTCCATCTGCTAAATCGCTGATGGTTGCTGTTCGTTGTCCATTGCTCCAAGCATAGGTGAAATTTCCTACACCGCCCGCGGCTATTGCCGTCGCGCTGCCGTCCGTCTCGCCATTGCAACTTACATTTGTACTATCAAAAGTCAATACCAACGCTGGAAAATCTTCCATATTAAACGTAAAACTGCCCACGCAGAGATTGGCATCGCGCACATCCATGCTGTACGTACCTGCGCGTAAGCCCGTGAGGGAATTCGCATTTTGAAAACCCCTGCCATCTCGCCAGTCGTATTGAAACGGACCAAATCCATTGACAACATTGACTTGAATCGAGCCATTCGCACCACCATTACAAGTAGGAGGCGTGACTGCATTCACCAAAGGACTCAATTGTAACTCCAATTCCTTCAATGCAATAATCAAAGTCGTATCACAATTATTAGAATCTCTTACCACAACCGTATAATCGCCGCGCGAAATATTTGATAAAATATTATTGGAATTAAACCCAGTATTTTGCCAATTGAACCGATAGGGAGGCGTACCGCCCGTGACCGTCAAAGTAATCGAACCATCCATACCGCCGCCGCAAGTGGGTTTGGTGATGGTGGTATCGAATGCGACCGGCGGCGGACCGGTTATATCAAAAGTCAAGGTTGTATCACAAGTCGCTTGGTCGGTAATGGTCACCGTGTAAGTGCCAGCCGCCAAATTGGTCAAGTCTTCTGAGGTTCGAGTGCTATCCCAAGCAAAAGTGTAAGGTGGGTAGGCGCTACTCACGGTCACATTGATAGCCCCATCATCAGCGCCCGGACACGTAATGTTATTGGCGACACCGGAAGTGGCGAAGTGGTCGGGGCAGCATTCGACCTGAATCGTTTTGACAATAGTAGTGACACAACCTTTATCACTTGTGACTGTCAACACAATGGATTTCAAACCAGGTGTTTTGTAGGAAACGGTATGCACACCGCGCGTATTGGCTTCGGCTATACTTGCGCCCACGCCAAATTTCCATTCCCATTTTTGAATCGTACCCAATGCAAAAGTGGTGGCATCTGTAAATGAAATTGCCTGCCCGACGCAAGCCGTAAGGTTGGAATCACTGACGGTAAAGTCTGCTTGTGGTCCTTGAAACGATCCAGTACCATCAAAATCCATTTTAAAGCCATTGCCGGTATTGCTAAAATTATTGATAAGTAAGCCATAACTTTTACCAGCTTCCATGTCTATAAACTTCACAAATCCGTCTTCGCCAGCATTGCAATTAATATCCTCTGAAGTCTGATTAGATGTTAAATTCAATCCAGTAGGTCCCTGACAAGCAGTTGCTACGCAGCGAAGAAGCCGCTTGCCGCCACAATTAGTAACACCATTAGGCAATTCAAAAAGCGCAAAATCAATGTCGTCCGTTTTATTTAAAGGCGTGATTACAAAGGTAAGGGTCCCGCTGGTAGCTGCCGTCCAAACAAACCACGTAGAACTGGATTCGGAAGGTCCAATATCCACGCCATTATTATCTTGGTCTAAGCAAGTATTGTCTGCCTCATCTGCATTGCTACCAATGCCTGTTACTTTTTGTATCGCAAAAGAAGACATATCGCACAAAATAGAAGCACTGCTACAATCAGAACCTGGCTCCACCGGAGGATTATAATTATTGATACACAATTGAAACGTGCCGGTAGCCGCACTTCTGCCTTGAACGCGAATCAGATACGATGCGCCAATGGTAAGTCCACCTCGATATAACTCTAATATTCCATCGTTTTGACTATCGCTCTCGCAACGTAATTCGCTAATCGTGCCGCCGCAGCCATTTGTATACAATGCCATTTCTGGTCTGGCAAGGGTGCCGCCCTGTGCTCTGTTACCTCTGACGGTAATGGTCGCATCCGAGCCAACCGCCGTAAAAACAAACCAAACATCTTTTCCATTCGCGTCTGCGAAACAAGGGGCTTTTCCATAAGTGGAAGTGGTAGCACCAACATTGGTAAATTGACCTACATTAGAGCAATAATCATTTGGATTGCCAATTGGAATGGCACCTTCACATTCATTATTCGCCGGTTGTGCCAGCAAAAACGTCGTAAATGCAGTGCATAATAAAGTCATTATGTAGCGAGCCTTCATAGTAGTTTGTCATATTTAGTTTAAAAAAGTAACCATGTTATCGTCGGGACATAGGTACGTCATCAATTTCAGAAGAGATAGTTACTTGCTTTCACTCAAATATCGTAGGAAAGAGCCGATAATTTAGGTATAAAATCAAAGGATGTTGGACAAATGACTAAATTTAACATCATTTTAGTATAGGGATAAAGGCAGAGCGTGGGAAGATATTGTTGTGTCAGCAACATTTTTTTTAATAAGAAGACAATCTTACAAGCAAATGCGTTGGGTCATTCGAGTAAAAAATCAGGTTCCAAATCTTATCACGTTGTTCAATGCCTTTTGCGGGTGTTGCGCGATTGTTTGTGTATTTGAAAATCAAATGCTGTCGGCGGCGATGTGGCTGGGAATAGGTGCTATTGCTGATTTTTTGGATGGGGCAGTGGCAAGATTGTTGAATGCAAAGTCTGCGCTGGGCAAGCAATTAGATTCACTGGCGGATATGATTTCGTTTGGCGTTGCGCCCGGCATTATTTTGTATACTTTTTTAGAAAATGGACAGTCTGGAAAATTAGTATTAGAAGCGATTCCTGCATTTATTCTTCCGGTGGCCGCTTGTTTCCGATTGGCAAAATTTAATATTGACCCGCGCCAAACGACGACTTTTATCGGTTTGCCCACGCCTGCTTGTACACTTTTTGTAGTTGGATTGTTGTTGATTGAGCATTTCGATTCTTTCGGCTTACGCCCAATGGTTTATAATCCGATTTTTATTTATAGCTGCATCGCCATCTTGTCGTACCTCATGATTTCCGAATTACCAATGTTTAGTTTGAAATTTGAACGCTACACGTGGCGAGGCAACGAGATAAAAATTATCTTTGCGGCGATTGCGGGATTATTGTTAATCATTTTACAAGAAGCTGCGCCATCGTTGATTATTATTATTTACCTGCTGACTTCTATTGGAATAGTTCTTTTTCAAAAGAAGGCAAACATTAGCAAATCAGCAAATTAACCCATCAGCACATTAACACATGAAATTTATAGCTGAAATAGACATCATGCCCCACAAGGAGCTTTTGGACCCGCAAGGCAAAACCGTCGCTAAAAACATGAAAAACGTCCACATCGAAGGGGTAGAAGACGTGCGTATCGGTAAACACATCGTGATGAACTTGGAAGCTGAAAGCGAGGAATCCGCGAAGTCAACCGTAGAAACCGCCTGCCAAAAATTGCTGGCAAATCTGATTATGGAAAATTATCATTTCACTGTGAGGGCAATCGAGTAAATCCTCCAATCTTCCAATCTTCCTATGCTCTATATCGTACCCACGCCCATCGGAAATCTCGAAGACATCACCCTGCGCGCATTGCGGGTGCTGCGAGAAGTTCAATTGGTGCTGGCGGAGGACACGCGCACCTCGCGCAAACTACTCGATCACTATCAGATTGAAACACCACTGAAATCTTTCCACGCATTCAACGAACACGCTACCGTCAACAATTGGGTTGGGCAAATTAAAAGTGGCGCTACGATGGCACTCATCTCGGATGCGGGTACGCCGGGCATTTCTGATCCAGGCTTTCTGCTTGTGCGGGCGTGTATACAGGCGGGCGTACGTGTGGAATGCCTACCGGGCGCGACGGCTTTCGTGCCAGCGTTAGTCGCTTCTGGCTTGCCGTGTGATCGGTTTCATTTTGAGGGATTTTTACCGCATAAAAAAGGGCGGCAAACGCGCTTGCAACATTTGGCAGCCCTTCCAAACACGTTTATTTTGTATGAATCGCCGAATCGCTTGGTGAAGTGTTTGGAGCAGTTAATTGCATTTTGTGGCGCGGAGCGGCAGGCATGTGTGTGTCGGGAATTGAGCAAATTGCATGAAGACGTGCGAACGGACACCTTAGAAAATTTAAAAAATCATTATGCGGCGCAAGCAGCGGTGAAGGGGGAAATTGTGGTGGTGGTAGCAGGTAGAACCAGCGATGATAATTGATGTCATCACTTGGAGTGATGACATCAATTATCATCGCTTTGTAATTATTGCACCAAAACTCGTCGGGTTATCACGCCTTCTTCAGTATGAATTTTCACCGTATAAAGTCCGGGGAGTAAATTGCTGGTAGAAAGCTGCACTCGGTCGCCTTTCACGCGTTCAGTTTTCACCCGTTGTCCGGCAGCATTGAAGAGTTCGATGCGTTCGCCGCGCACATTTTGTAAATAAATAGACAACACCTCTCTTGCCGGATTTGGATAAATTTCTATTTGTTTTTGATTCGTACGCCGGCTATTTCTGGCAAGAATGTCGTTCACAATAATGATGGTCGCGCCGTCTTCGTCTATTTCGTTTGGTAATTCGTTGCGCTCCACATCCCATAGTTTCGCGTATTGCATTTTTACATTGAAAGGCGTTTCTTCTACATTCCGGCTGCCAATGATATCAGTCATAATTACAAAACTGACTTCTCCTATTTTTCCAAATCCACTCACGCTTTTACCATCATTTCGGCTGATAGAAATATTTAAACGTCCTTCTTTCAAAAATTCTGGAGATTTATTAAAATTCTGGATATCTTCATTTTTACCTAAAAAAGAGGACGGATAATATTTAAAAAAAGTCAAATCAGCTGCTATCACATCAGTAGGAAAAATTAAATCAAAAGAGGCAGCATAAAAACCAGAGACGGGGTGTTCTGAAGTGCCAATGTACAAATCGGCAGTTATTTCTACTCGTTCCTGATTTATAACGTAGACTTTGTCGGCTCTGAATTTTAGATATATAGGCGTCGTTCCTATTTGTCCGAATGTGACAAAAGAAATCAAGGAGAAAGCAGTCATTAATGCAATACAACGCCGTATATTCATATCACAAAGTACTTTGGAGTTAAATAAAAGGAATTACTTACCAGTTGAAGTA
>CAZJXN010000011.1:17024-59351 GCA_964549655.1 uncultured Saprospiraceae bacterium | reverse complement strand
TAAGTGGCTCTATTCTTGTTTCAAGTTGCGGTGTAAAAATTTGGCTAAAGCCTAGTAAGGCTTTGCTTTTAACCCCGCCATAAATGGCGGAGCAACTGGCAAAACGTTGACAATTAGTTGCCCCGCGCTTTAGCGCGGGGATAAAATAGTAGACCACTTCTGGGCTTTAGCCAAATCCTAAAAAGCAACTTGAAATCATAATTGAGCCAAGTAAGTTTACTTGTTTAAAAACCACACTCCCAAGCAACAAAATCTGTATTAGTCCGCCAAATCCAAGTTCCAATTGATGTGGTGCGGGCTGCAAGAAGTGCAAGTAAGAAAAGCTATACGAATAATCTTACTTTACACTTTATTCAGGACAGTGAGCATTTAATTTTATGCACTTTGATTCGCAATCGTAGCAATTGGCGTTTGGGTCGTTTTAAATTTTGCATTGAAATAAAAGACCGATGCCAGCACCGTTAGTATGCCTGTGGCAGCTAAAATATAACTTGAACTGATAAAAAAGTCGAGCCAGCTCAAGTCCGGTTGTCCAAAATTTTTATACAACATCACGCTCACGCTGCCCAAATAGCCAAACGAGTCAGCAACATAAATCAGAAATCCCGAATTTGCAACTACCCGAAACGCCGCAATCATACGGTCGAACAGTACACAATTGAACGGCACGTAGCACATATACGTTCCCAAGCCGACCAGAATCATCCAAGGTAAAGGCGAGAGCAATTGCATTTGAAATAGCAATGTACTACCTGCTATTAAAAAACAACTTCCCACAAGCACCCAGTGATAAATAAGAAATGCCCGTTGATTATTGCGGATGCGCATCATCCAGATAATGGCAATAAATACAATAATGGCAATTGGTAATTCAGACTGGGTAAAAATTTCCGGTTTGTCGGTATAGCCCATTGCTATCCACAATTCGTTTGCAAAATCATCCCGGAAACTGCGAAAAGCGGTGAGAAAAGTGTAAAATATTACTAAAGCGGCTAATCCAAACGCAAATTCTAAGATAAAAGCCTTGCGTTGAGCGCCCGTCATCGGCTGGCGTTTGGTGCGCTCTGCTTCATCCTCAGCGGTTGGCGGCGGCAACTGATTCAGTAAGTAAGTAAATAATATCAAAGGCAGCACAAACAATAACCCTGCAATAAACGGCATCCAAAACTGCGAAATCCCCCAGTCCACCATTAGCCACTTGCCTACGGACTTCACGACGCCTCCCGACACGATGAAACTGGTACTCAGTCCAGCACCCAGTGCATCGGAGGTAGTTCTGCCTTCCAAGTAGGAAAATACAATGCCCCAAATCATACCCAAGGGTAAACCATTGAAAAAGAGAAAAATAAAATTGTAAGGATGTGGCACCACCGCAAATAACAGCAGCGCTACTTCTGCAATCGCAACAAGACCCAAGAGCATGACTACCCGACTGCGTGGTTTTAACTCGGAAATTACTTTTACCCCAATAAACTTTGCCAGCATATACCCCAGCACCTGCACCGTCACCAGTAGAATTTTATAATCAATACCTCCGAGCGATAAGCCTTCAAATCCCGCTGCTGTAAAGGTTTTGCGAAACGCATACATACAGAAATACGTGCCAAATGCCGCTGCCATAGCATATAGCGCAAAGTTGAATTTAGTAGTGCGAAGGAGCCAGTTTTGAATCATGATTGGGTGTTTGCGTAAAATTTGCGAATTTGACGGACTTCCCGAAGGAATTGCAAGTTAAATTATAGTGAAATGTGAAGATGGATGGCATTAATATTACAGAAAAATGTAAACTTTGGACAAACGACGAGTTTTTAAAAGCAGGTTTTTATGAAGTAATAGTTAAGAAATAACGGCTCGATTACAAACTCGAAACGGGAAGCCAAGTGCACTTTATCCCACCATTTCGGCGGAACGGGTTTAAATTTTGACTTTTACTAAAAAGACTAATCGTTTCCTTCAATCAAAAGGATTAGCGACAGAAACCGTATTTTCACTTGTGATGCCTCAGAAATTCATGTACCTTTGCACTAAAATTTTGCAAATCGCATTTGAACCTAACCAAATTGCAAAACGAATGTTACAGCATATTAAGAGTTATTAACAGCTAAACACATTCACACAAAAATATAATTTTATGGCGCTCGTCGAACTCGTCATGCCCAAAATGGGCGAAAGTATTATGGAAGCTACCATTCTAAAATGGGTAAAAAACGTGGGCGACGCTGTGGAAGCCGACGAAACCATCTTAGAAATCGCAACGGATAAAGTGGATACGGAAGTGCCCGCGCCTGTAAGTGGCGTGCTGTCAGAAATAAAATTCCAAGAAAATGAGGTAGTCCCTATCGGTAAAGTCATAGCGGTCATCAATACCGAAGCATTAGCAACTTCTAACATTCAACTCCAACCTTCAAACTTTCAACCCCAAACCCCAAACCCCAAACTAGAAGCTTCAAACGGAAATGGACAAGTACCACACGAAGCCCTACAACCCGAATACGAATTGGTGGAAACAGTAGCTTCATCCGACAGTAGTCAACGTTTCTATTCTCCTTTAGTTAAAAATATTGCCAAGCAAGAAAATATCAGCGGTGCAGAATTAGCACAAGTAGCAGGCAGCGGCGCACAAGGTAGAGTCACCAAAAAGGATATTCTAACCTATATCGAAAACCGCCCAATTTCGGAAGTGGGCATCGCCTCCGACAAGCCTATGGCGACCGAAGGAAGTCGGAAGTTGGAAGTTGAAACCCCCGAACCTCAAACTCCAAACCTCCAACCAGAAACTATAAACATTGAATCTAAACTCAAATCACCCCAGCACCCCATCACCCTATCACCCAACGTGGAAATCATCGAGATGGACCGCATGCGCCGCCTCATCGCCGACCACATGGTTTTGTCCAAACATACTTCCCCACACGTCACCTCATTTATCGAAGCAGATGTCACCAACCTCGTGCAGTGGCGCGAGCGTGCGAAAGGGGAATTTGAAAAACGCTACGGAGAAAAAATCACATTCACGCCTATTTTTATAGAAGCGGTCGTCCGAGCGATTCAAGATTTTCCGATGGTCAACGTCTCGGTAGAAGGCAACAACATCATTCGTAAAAAATACATCAACATCGGCATGGCGACGGCACTGCCCAGCGGCAATTTGATTGTGCCGGTTATCAAAAATGCCAATCTGCTCAATCTTGCCGGTTTAACCAAATCAGTCAACGACCTCGCCAATCGTGCCCGCATCAACAAACTCAAGCCCGAAGAAATTCAAGACGGTACGTTCACCCTCACCAATGTCGGCACGTTCGGCAACGTCATGGGAACACCCATCATCAATCAACCGCAGGTCGCAATCTTAGCAGTCGGCGCAATCCGCAAAAAACCGGCAGTCGTAGAAACGCAATACGGAGACGTTATCGCCATTCGCCAATTGATGTTTTTATCGCTTTCCTACGATCATCGCGTGGTGGACGGCGCGCTCGGTGGCTCGTTCCTGCGGCGCATCGGTGATTATTTGGAAGCATTTGATGCCAATCGCCCTTTATGACACCATTTTTAATACAATGTATCCACCTGACTTTGAATCCGTTGCGTCATCAATTCTGTTATCCGTCGCGTCAATTCCGCTTCGTTTGATTGAAATAGTTGCCATTCTTCTATTGTGAAATGTCCGATGATTGTGCCTAACAATAAACCGCGCATCCGCAAGTCATTTCGCAAGCTGTGGGCAATCCAATCCAGCCGTGCCTGTTTCGATAGACTTTCAAATTTTACCTTCCGCTTTTGCAAAAAATGCTTTACAATTTCCAACAGCAACTCATTTTGCAATTTTAAAATCGGGCGCAATACTTCGTTTTGAAATTTTTCTACATCGCTTTGCGCGGCTTGTTCAGTTACAATCTCCGGGCGAATTGTCTTTTTTATAGCATCCATACTTTTAAACTTTAACAATTAATTTTCTTTTGCTCTCCGCGTAAAACTCTGCGCCCTCTGCGGTAAAAATTTCAGAAGGGCAAAAAAGCTTGCTATTATAATTGCAAAAAAAAAATGTACTAAACTCTACTTTCACAAGGTTGTTTAATTCCATAACTTTGCAAATTAATATTGAACGCAATCTACTCCTAATAATATGACGAAACCAGACATTCGACAACTCCTACAAGAACGCATCCTCATTATTGACGGCGCGATGGGCACCATGATTCAACGCTACGGACTCACAGAGGAAGATTTCCGAGGCGACCGCTTTACCGATTTTCATACAGATATCAAAGGAAATAATGATGTGTTGAGTATTACGCAGCCGCATATCATTGAAGCCATTCACAAGGCTTATCTCGATGCCGGTGCCGATATTATTGAAACGAATACTTTCAGCGCGACCTCTACTTCTCAGGCGGATTATGATATGCAAGAATGGGTTTATGAACTCAACGTCGCCTCTGCTCGCATTGCACGAAAAGCGGCAGACGAATACACGTTGGCAAATCCCAACCGTCCACGCTTCGTCGCCGGTGCGCTTGGACCGACGACCAAAGTTTCTTCCCTTTCTCCTGATGTGAATAATCCTGGCTATCGAGCGATTACATTCGACCAATTGAAAGAAGCTTATTACGAACAAGCGCGGGGTTTGATGGACGGCGGTGCGGAATTATTATTGTTGGAAACGATTACCGATACTTTAAATGTGAAGGCGGCGCTTTTTGCTATTGACGAATTATATGAAGAAAGAGGTACGCAATTGCCGATTATGATTTCCGGTACAATTACGGATGCAAGTGGTCGGACTTTGTCCGGGCAAACGGTGGAAGCGTTTTGGGTGTCGGTGAGTCACATGCCTTTATTGAGTGTGGGTTTGAATTGTGCGCTGGGTGCGAAAGAAATGCGTCCACATTTGGAGGCTTTGTCTAAAATTGCGAATTGTTACATCAGCGCGTATCCGAATGCGGGTTTGCCCAATGAATTTGGCGAGTACGACCAGACGCCGCATGAAATGTGCCATTTTGTAGAAGATTTTGCGAAAAGCGGTTTTGTAAATATCGTGGGCGGTTGCTGTGGAAGTACGCCGGAACACATTCAACATATTGCCGAACACGTCCGAAATATCCCGCCTCGACAAATTCCCGAAGCGTCGGAATTCACGATGTTGAGTGGTTTAGAG
This sequence comes from uncultured Saprospiraceae bacterium, assembly GCA_964549655.1. GTDB lineage: Bacteria > Bacteroidota > Bacteroidia > Chitinophagales > Saprospiraceae > JADJNW01. Next base: position 54,196 of record CAZJXN010000011.1, on the reverse strand, counting down.
CCGCTTATTATTCGACCCGAAACCAATTTTGTAAATGTCGGCGAGCGCACGAATGTAACGGGTTCTAAGGCTTTTTCAAGATTAATAAAAACGGGTGATTTAGCGGGTGCTTTGTCCGTCGCACAGCAGCAAGTGGAAAGCGGTGCGCAGATTATTGACATCAATATGGACGAGGGTTTGCTGGATTCTGAAAAAGCAATGGTCGAATTTTTACACTTGGTCATGGCAGAGCCAGAAATTGCCAAACTGCCGATTATGATTGATTCTTCTAAATTTAACGTGATTGAAGCGGGTTTGAAATGTGTACAAGGCAAATGTGTGGTGAATTCCATTTCAATGAAAGAAGGCGAGGAAGCCTTTATTAAACAGGCAAAATTGGTGCATCGTTATGGCGCGGCGGCAGTGATAATGGCATTCGACGAGCAAGGGCAAGCCGATACGATTGAACGCAAGGTAGAAATTTGCAAAAGAGCCTATAAAATTCTTACCGAAAAAGTCGGATTCAAACCGCAGGACATCATTTTTGATCCTAATATTTTTGCCGTTGCGACTGGAATTGAAGAACATAACGATTACGCGAATTTCTTTATCGAAGCCACTCGGCAAATCAAAGTCGCTTGTCCCGGCGCTAAAGTCAGCGGCGGCGTGAGCAATATTTCTTTCTCTTTCCGAGGCAATGACAAAGTGCGCGAAGCGATGCACTCCGCGTTTTTGTATCACGCTATCGGCGCGGGTATGGACATGGGCATCGTGAATGCGGGGATGATTGAAGTGTACGAACAAATTCCAAAAGATACCCTCGAATTGGTAGAAGATGTGCTGTTGAATCGCCGTTCAGACGCTACTGAACGTCTAACTGCTTTTGCGGAAACCGTAAAAGGCGACGGCGGTAAAATGTTGGAACGCGACCTCGTTTGGCGCGAAACGACGGTGGAAAAACGCTTGGAACACGCGCTGGTACGCGGCATTACCGATTTTATTGAAGAAGATACCGAAGAAGCGCGTCAAAAATATCCCATGCCCCTGCACGTCATCGAAGGTCCGCTCATGGATGGGATGAATGTGGTAGGCGACCTGTTTGGTGCGGGAAAAATGTTCCTGCCGCAAGTCGTGAAAAGTGCACGGGTTATGAAAAAAGCGGTGGCGTATTTGACACCTTATATTGAAGAAGCTAAAAAAGCGGGCGGTGGCAGCGCTGGTTCAAAAGGTAAAATTTTAATGGCAACCGTAAAAGGTGATGTGCATGATATTGGTAAAAATATCGTTGGCGTGGTGTTGAGTTGTAATAACTTTGATATTATTGATTTGGGTGTAATGGTTTCGGCGGATAAAATTTTGCAACAAGCCCGTGAGCATAATGTGGACATCATTGGATTGAGTGGTTTAATTACGCCTTCGTTGGATGAAATGGTACACATGGCGAAAGAAATGGAACGGATGGGTTTTAAAATTCCATTATTAATTGGTGGTGCTACAACTTCTAAAACGCATACAGCAGTTAAAATTGAACAGCAATATAGCTCGCCGGTCGTGCACGTCTTGGATGCGTCGCGCAGTGTAGCCGTTGCAAGTGCACTTTTGGGTGAGGATGATAACACACGAAGTAATTTTATTTTAGATACCAAAACGGAGTACGCCCGCATCCGCGAGCAACGTGGCAATCGCCAGTCTTCCAAAAAGTATTTGAGTTTAAAACAAGCTCGTGCCAACAAAACCAAGATTGATTGGAATAATTACACGCCACCAAAACCGAATTTTTTGGGCGTAAAAGTTTTTGACAATTATCCAATTGAAGAATTGGTCAATTACATTGATTGGACGCCGTTTTTTCAGAGTTGGCAAATGGCGGGTAAGTTTCCGGCTATTTTGGAAGATAAAATCGTTGGTGTAGAAGCGCAGAAATTATACAATGATGCTCGAAGTTTGCTGCGTAGAATGATTGACGAAAATTGGGTGCAGGCGCAAGCAGTGATTGGAATCTTTCCTGCGAATAGTGTGCATGACGATGATATTGAAGTATATGAAGACGAAAATCGCAGCAGCCTAAAGGCTGTGCTACGCAACCTCCGCCAGCAAAACGAAAAAGCACCGGGGCAGCCGAATTATTGCTTGACAGACTTCATTTCCCCGAAAGGCGATGATTATATTGGTTCGTTTGCAGTGACCGCTGGTATCGGCATTGAAAAATGGGTGAAAAAATTTGAAGTGGAGCACGACGATTACCACGCCATTCTACTCAAAGCCTTGTGTGACCGCCTCGCCGAAGCACTTGCTGAGCGAATGCACGAGCGCGTACGCAAGGAATTTTGGGGTTACGCAACAAACGAAACTTTAGAAAATGATGCTTTAGTCGCCGAAAAATATCAAGGCATTCGTCCGGCACCGGGCTATCCAGCTTGTCCAGAACATACGGAAAAAGGGACGCTTTGGCAATTGTTAGAAGTGGATAAAAATACTTGTATCCGGTTGACGGAAAGCTTTGCGATGTATCCTGCCGCGAGCGTGAGTGGCTGGTACTTCTCGCATCCAGAATCTAAATATTTTGGGTTGGGACAAATTTCTAAAGACCAGATTGAGGATTATGCAGAGCGGAAAGATATGAGTGTGGCAGAGGCAGAAAAGTGGCTGGCACCGGTGTTGAATTATGATGTTTAGTTGAGATATTGGGATGTTTTTTCTCACTTGACGTTGACAATTTTTGTTGCTCGTTTGATTTGTCTAAAGTCTGGCATCTGGCATCGCTTTATCTGGCATCCTAAAAAATTGAAATATTATATTTTTAAAATAGAAAACCGATGGACGTTGCTAAAATCCTTGCGGAATTAACCCAAGTTGAAAAGGATATTTTGACGATTTATTCAATAGGATTGACACCGCTGACAAATGACCAAGCAGCGGAAATGGTGTCCATAGCAAATATTAAAAGTAAAGAAGGTAAAAAAGTAACGCGCCAAATTTTTAGCCAAGCTCGTAAAGTATTGATTGACAAAGAGATACTGGCGCAACCTACTGCTTTTGGATACTATATGCACAGCGCACTTGTGCAAAATCCAATCGTGCGAGAAACGGTGATGTACGAGGTGGCGCAGTCGGGTACACTCCGGAATTTAGCAGCATTCGTACAGGATTATTTCAATCGAAATTCCTATTACTATGGCGAAAATGCACTCAGCAAAAGTATGCGCAATGCGCGAATTGCCATTTATCTCGGCGATTTCGATAAACTTCCAGCCATAGAAAGTGAAGTATTACAATCTTATTCTGATTATGATATAAATTCTTTTATCAATATTTACGTACTTATTTTCAGTGCGCCATTTCGCCCAGCATGGTTTGATACCATTCCAAAAGACCTCAAGCACCGAGTCCTGCATCGCATGGCAGAAATTTCTATTTTAAATGGTGTTAATACCAAAATTTTAGAACAATACATTGAAGAGAAACACGTCGCTTTTGGCGAATCGGCTTGGCTGATGCGATTATTTCGGGGTGATTTGAGCAAGGTACAAAAGTTAGCAAGTGAAGACCCGGAAGCAGTTTCCCAGCATTTGTCGGGGGTTTTGGAGGCTATGCAAGGCAATTATAGCGTTGCAGTGCTGCATTTTGAAGCGTATGCCAAAGAATGGCGGCGTAGTGTGAATAAGAAAAAAGGCGTACCACCGTTACTTTCCTATCTGTTTTATCCGATGGCATTGCTGGGCGAAAAAGACAGTGCGTCCATCAAAAAAGCGTTGGAATCTTGTAAATCTCAGGCAAAAAATGTGCCTGAACTCGAAACGGCTTTTCATTACATCAGCGCCGGCGCGCACTACCAACTCAATGCGCAGCAGGAAGCGAAAGTTATTTTGCAAATTCATAAACCCAAGACTTTAATTGATGCGGTGTGTTGGAGCATTGCCACGAGTTGGGTAGAGCCGGAAACGTTGTATGAAAAAAATTTGCCAGAAGTATTAGAAAAAGCGCAAAAATTAGAAAATCAATGGTTTGCGTTAGAGATTGCACACTTTCTTTCCTTGGCAAATACGAGTAAATCCCCGGCGTATAAAGTTGTTGCCGATAAAATTGCGAATGAAACGGGCATCAAACCCTTGGGCAAACTTATTCCTCGTATCGAAAAATGGGAACGCGCACTCAATGCTTTGTCTTTGGTCGCAAAAACTACTGCTGATAATCGCGGCAAAAAAACGGAAACGGGAGCCATGCGACTTGTGTGGCAGATTAATTTCGAGAGTAAATTCTTACAACCATTAGAACAAAAACTCGGAAAAGATGGGCTGTGGAGTGCCGGTCGTAACGTGGCGCTCAAACGTGTTAAAGATTTGGCGGTGGAATCCATGACCGAGCAAGACCGCGCCATTTCCAAAGCCGTCAAGTCAGATTATGGCTGGGGCTACGGCGGGGCACAGCAATATTACACCGATTGGGACAAAGCCCTGCGGGAATTGGTGGAACATCCTTTGTTATTTTTACAAAAATCACCGACCACGATGGTGCAATTGTCGCGTGGTGAGCCGACTTTAATCGTTCAGCAAAAAGGACAAAGCGTTGAAATTCAATTTGATAAGAAAATTACGCAAACTGGTATTGAAATTATAAAAGAAACCAATACGCGATATAAACTGGTAGAAATTACCCAGAAACATTTGCAAATTGTCAACGCGTTTGAAGGCGATAAACTGACCATCCCGACACAAGGACGCGAGGCACTGGCAAATATTGTCAACAACTTGCGCAGCTTGGTCACGGTGCAAAGTGAACTCGAAGAACATTATGAAAATTTACCCTCCGTCGAAGCCGATAGTCGCATTTACGCACTACTTATTCCAATGGGCGAAGGCTTTCAGTTGGAATTTTTTGTAAAACCCTTGCAATCTGCGCCGCCTTATTTAAAGCCCAACAAAGGCTCGGAAATCGTGACGGGCGAGGTAAACGAACAGCGCGTACAAACCAAGCGCAACTTGAAAACTGAGCGCGATTTATTGCAAAGTGTTCAGAATGACTGCCCGATTTTATTGGATTTGGAAGGTGGAAAAAACTTGGAGTGGAATGTGCAAGACGTGGAGAGTTGCTTACAATTATTATTAGAATTAGAAACGTCGCGTAAAAACGAACAAGTGGTGATTGAGTGGCCCAAAGGTGGAAAATTGCGCATGGCGGGTCGTGCCGGATTTGACCAATTGAGTGTAAATATTGAGCGGAAAAATGATTGGTTTAGTGTGACGGGCGAAGTGAAAGTAAGTGAAGACCTCGTGCTGACGATGCAGGAATTGACTAAGTTATTGCAAAATACCAACTCCAACTTTGTACAATTATCTGATGGACAATACATTGCGCTCACCGAACAATTTAGAAAACGAATTGCGGAGTTGAATGCTGTTTTGGACGATAAAATGCGATTCTCCGGTTTAGCGGCTGAATTAGTAGATGATTTTGCAGAAAATGCTGGTCAACTCAAAACCGATAAACACTGGAAACAACACTTACAAAAACTTCGGGATGCCCGTGCTTACCGAGCAGAATTGCCCGGCACGTTTCAGGCGGAGTTGCGTTCGTATCAATTCGAGGGTTTTCAGTGGCTGTCGCAACTCGCGCAATGGGGCGTGGGTGCTTGCCTCGCTGATGACATGGGTTTGGGCAAAACCGTGCAAGCTTTAGCCGTGCTGGTGGATAGAGCTTCGCAAGGTCCGGCACTCGTGGTCGCGCCCGTGAGCGTGACGCGCAACTGGGAGAAAGAAGCAGCACGATTCGCACCGACGTTGCGTTTTCAAATTTTTGGCGCAGGCGACCGCAAAGCCATGATTGAAAAACTGCAACCGTTTGACGTGCTGGTAACGAGTTATACTTTATTGCAAATTGAATCGGAAGCATTTGAAAATAAGCAGTTTACAACCATTATTCTCGACGAAGCGCAAGCGATTAAAAACCGTGCCACCAAACGTTCTAAAACGGTAATGAACTTGAAAGGCGATTTTAAAATTATAACTACTGGAACGCCCGTTGAAAATCACTTGGGAGAATTGTGGAATCTGTTCAACTTTATCAACCCCGGTTTACTCGGCGGTATTGACCGCTTCAATGAACGATTTGCCACGCCTATTGAAAAATACAAAGACAACGATGCGCGCAAGCAATTGCAAAAAATTGTAAAACCATTCATCTTGCGTCGCCGCAAAAATCAAGTCTTGGATGAACTCCCCGAAAAAACGGAAATTCAACTCACGGTAGAACTCACGCCCGAGGAACGCGCTTTTTACGAAGCCTTGCGCCGCGATGCGGTGACGCGCATTGAAGCGGAAGATGGCAATATTCAAGACAAGCGTTTCCGTATTTTAGCGGAATTGACCAAATTACGCCTCGCGTCTTGTCATCCGAAACTCGTGCAGCCGGACGTGCCGCTCGGTTCCAGCAAGCTCGATTTATTTTTAGAAACGGTGGAAGAATTACTAGAAAATAATCATAAAGCACTCGTATTCAGTCAGTTTGTAAAACATTTAGCCATTGTAGAAGAAGAATTAAAAAGTAGAAAAATTCGCTATCAATATCTAGACGGCAGCACGCCTTCCCACAAACGGCAGGAACGCATTGACGCTTTTCAGCGCGGTGAGGGTGATTTATTTTTGATTAGTTTGAAAGCTGGTGGCGTAGGTTTGAATCTCACGGCTGCCGACTATGTCATTCACCTCGACCCGTGGTGGAATCCTGCGGTGGAAGACCAAGCCACCGACCGCGCCCACCGCATTGGGCAGCAGCGTCCCGTCACCGTCTATCGCCTCGTGGCTGAAAAAACCGTTGAAGAAAAGATCCTAAAACTCCACGAACACAAGCGTGACTTGGCAGATAGTTTATTGGCAGGTACGGATATGAGCGGAAAGATGAGTGCGGATGATTTGCTGGCGTTGATGCGGGAAGGGTGAGATCAGTAGGCGGTGGGCGGTAGGCAGTGGGCAGTTTGCAGTATTAGGTCGGCAGATAAGGTCCGCCAGTACAAGCACTTGCATTTTTGTATAAAAGTTGGTATTTTACCAATCATTTTATAACTCCTGTAATTTGCAACATCATGATGGTAGCAGCCAAAAAACTAACGTATCGTGAGTTCCGAGAAATGGAATTTAATGATAATGATTTATTTTTGTATGAAATTTTAAATGGAATATTGGTGAGAAAATCAGCTCCGCATATTTTGCATCAAAGAATATCCCAAAAATTGAATCGTCTGTTTGAAAATTACGTTTTACCAAAGCAATTAGGGGAGGTGTTTACTGCACCTGTTGATGTAGTACTTAGCGAAGTAAATGCGCCACAGCCGGATTTAATTTTTATTAGCACAGCAAATGCCAACATTATAGACGAAGTAGAAGGCATCGTCAACGGCGCACCTGACTTAGTCGTAGAGATCATTTCTCCGAGTTCCATCAAGCGCGACCGCATTGAAAAGAAAGCGATTTATGAGCAATTTGGCATTCCAGAATATTGGCTCATTGACCCGAATAATCAGAGTATCGAAATTTATACCCTGAAAGAAGGAAAATACGAATTACACGCTTTTGCGGATGCAACGGAGAAAGTGCAATCGGCGGTGATAGCAGGGTTGGAAGTAGAGGCGGGGGCTATATTTCAATAAAATTTAGCAAATATCGACGTATTTAGCACTCGTACCGCTACATTCCCATCCTTTGAAAAATCCATTAACTCCACTTCTGCAATTTCATTCAATAACGATTCATCCGACGGTGCTTCAATTTTGATATAATTATCAGTAAAACCAGACATCCTATTTTTATCAGCATATTGTTCAAATAAAACGGGTCGTGTTTGTCCAATATGCTGCTCGTAAAAATAGCGACGCTTTTTTTCGCTCAAAATAGTCAACATTTGATTGCGGCGGCGGCGTTCTTGTATTGGAACAATTTCGCCCATCTCAGCAGCAGGCGTGTTTGGGCGTTCTGAATAAGTAAAAACGTGCAGGTAAGAAATATTCAATTCATTAATAAAACGGTAAGTTTCCAAAAAATCTTCTTCCGTCTCACCCGGAAAACCCACGATAACATCCACTCCAATACAGCAATGCGGCATTAATGACTTGATTTTAGCGACGCGCTCGGCATAGAGTTCGCGCGGGTAGCGGCGGCGCATTTGTTGTAGTTGCTTATTGTTTCCAGATTGTAATGGAATATGAAAATGTGGCACAAATCGCTCGGATTGCGCTACAAATTCAATCACTTCATCGGTACATAAATTTGGCTCAATAGAGGAAATGCGGAAGCGGCTAATGCCTTCTACTTTATCTAATTCTTGGATTAAATCAATAAAAAGTGCTTCTTTTTTAGGTTTCATGCCTTCGATGACCTCGGTTCCGTTTCCAAAATCGCCAATATTTACACCCGTCAGCACGATTTCTTTCCCGCCCATGTCGGCAATTTTTTGGGCATTCGCAACCACACTTTCCACGGTATCGCTGCGGCTGCGCCCACGCGCGAGCGGAATCGTACAAAACGAACATTTATAATCACAACCATCTTGCACTTTCAAAAACGAGCGCGTTCGATCTCCAAAGGAAAACGCATTCACAAAATCTTTTACCTCCCGAATTTCGCCAGCACGTACCATGCCTTTGCCCGGTGCTTTCGATAAATCGTCAATAAAATCAAGAATTCTAAACTTCTCTGCTGCGCCCAATACCAAATCAACGCCTGGGATTTCCGATATTTCTTGTGGCTTCAACTGCGCATAACAACCCACTACAACCACATTTGCATTCGGCGAGAATTTCAAGGCACGACGAACGATATTGCGACATTTCTTATCGGCAAAATCGGTGACCGAACAAGTATTAATTACATAAATATCAGCTCCGTGTTCAAAATCAACTTCCGCATAGCCCGCCTGCTCGAACAAACGACCGATGGCGGAGGTCTCCGAGTAATTGAGCTTGCAGCCTAAAGTATGAAAGGCGACCGTTTTGGGAGTCATATTTTATAAGTTGGCAGTTGGCAGCGTTAACTTTTTACTTATTTACAATCAAACAAAACGCAAAATTACAAATTTTGGTTGCAGTATAATCATGAAGTTTGCATTGTCGAAATAGGACTCCCCACAAACTGCCAACTGAAATCACCAATTATCCCCGCCAATCATTTTACCCAAGCCGCCGAGAGCGCTGCCTTCTTCTTTGCTGCCGGAGCCGTAGTTTTTAGAAGCCGCCATCACGCGGTCTGCCAAACGATTGAATGGAAGCGATTGAATCCACACTTTTCCCGGACCTTCCAAGCGAGCGTAGAACAACCCTTCCCCACCAAACACCATATTTTTAATCCCTTTTACCATTTCAATATCATAATCCACGTCGCGGGTGAAGCCGACCAAGCAGCCCGTATCTACTTTTATCACTTCGCCAATCGTCAGGTCTTTTTCTATAATGTGACCACCTGCGTGGAGGAACGCCCAGCCGTCGCCTTCTATTTTTTGCATAATGAACCCTTCTCCGCCGAAGAAACCTCTGCCTAATTTTTGGGAGAATTCAATACCAACCGCAACGCCTTTCGCGGCGCAGAGGAACGCATCTTTCTGACAAATGATTTTACCTTCTAACTTTTCTAAATCGAGTGGAATAATTTTACCCGGATAAGGCGAGGCGAACGCTACTTTTTTCCTACCCGTACCGCCGTGCGTGAAAGCAGTCATAAACAAACTCTCGCCCGTGAGCAGACGCTTACCAGCGGATAGCACTTTACCCCACAATCCACTTGACTCTTCTTGGTGTGAGCCGTCGCCAAAAATCGTTGCCACTTCGATGCCTTCGTCCATCATCATCATACTGCCTGCCTCGGCGATGACGGTTTCGTAAGGGTCGAGTTCGATTTCGACGAACTGCATTTCCTCGCCGTAAATTTGGTAATCTATTTCGTGTGAAGTCATGTTGGTTGGAATTTTTTTACGAAAGTGTGATTTATGAAATTTCTGCCTAAATTTAATCTACTGAAATTAGTTTTTGAACGATTAACCCAATTAAAAACGCCCAATATGCGCCTCGGAATTGTATGCCTGCTTTTATTTTTAATATCAAATTTATACAGTCAAAAAATAACGCTAGAAAAATTACAACAACAAATTCAGCAGGAGTTTTCGCGCTCGCCGGGCACGTTTGCTGTGGCTTTTCAAGATTTAAAAAAGAAACGCAACCAATTGTATATCAATGAGAAAGAAAACTTTCACGCTGCCAGTACGATGAAAACGCCCGTGTTGGTAGAAGTGTACAAACAAGCGGCTGCGGGAAAATTTAAATTGACAGATTCATTAGTTGTAAAAAACGAATTCAAAAGTATTGTAGATGGTAGTCCGTTTAGCTTAGAATTATCAGACGATTCGGAACCAAAGTTATATCAAAAGTTAGGGCAAAAAGTAAGTATTTATGATTTGTGTTATGAAATGATTATTTTCAGTAGTAATCTGGCTACAAATATTATAATAGAACTCGTAGATGCGAAGAATGTGACCCAAACTATGCGCGACCTCGGCGCCAAAGACATCCAAGTGCGGCGCGGTGTAGAGGACGGAAAAGCATTTGAAAAAGGTTTGAATAACACCACAACGGCTTATGATTTAATGCTGTTATTTACTCAATTGGGCAAGCGAAAATTAATAAATAAAGCGGCTTGTGATGCCATGATACAAATTCTACTCGACCAAAAATTCAACGAAGTGATTCCTGCACAACTGCCGAAAGATGTAAAAGTGGCACATAAAACCGGTTGGATTACAAAAGTGCGGCACGATTCGGGCATTGTCATTCTACCCGATGGGCGAAAATATGTAATGATTTTATTATCAAAAGGCTGGGAATCAGATGAAATGGCGACAGAAGTAATGGCGAATGTGTCAAGGTTGGTGTATGAATATTACATTCAGTTGTAAAAAGAAGGAGACGAACGCTAAGGAATTGCGCATTTTGTATTGTTTTTAAATTCGGAATAGCTATATAACAGCGTGCGTTTTTCGTATTATTTATTTAGAGATTTGCTATATTTTATTTTTTAAAACGCTCATTATCAATATTTTAAAATCAAGATTTCAAGTGTTTCGCCATTCAACCTTGTTGCTTATCTTTGAGATACACTTCCAAAAAGTACGTATATTTATGCGTTATGCGCAACTTTGCATCGCATAACAAGTATTGGCAAAATTAATTATCTCAAAATCAATATCTTGTGATTTGTATTTATGCACTAATTAACTTCGCCAATACAATCATTGTGCGGAATTTAGTATCATAGTAGGCATACCAATTTTGGCGCCTCCCTATCAGGCTAATAACTTTATTAACGCTTCCATATTTGCTTTTTTATCAAAAATGGCTTCAATAGGAATACTAAATCCTTGTAAGACAGTGCTTTCGATGTCGCCTATGTCCGCTTTAAATACCAATTCGTACTTGCTATCTTGTAGTAAATACTTTTCAACCATTTTCTTTTTTGGGTCAATAATCCAATATTCTTTCACGCCATGATTTTGGTAATCTTCAAATTTTACGCCTCTGTCTTTACGCGCTGTTTTCTTGGAAAGAATTTCGATGATAAGATCAGCGGCTGGAAAAAGTACTTGCTCTGGTTCAAACGTTTCAGAAATTTCTTTTCTAAAAAAACAAATATCCGGCTCGTAATCATTCCGCGTCAATGAAATCATGATTTTTTCGATACCCACAAAACCTAAATCGTATTTTACAACGAAGGTGTCCAGCAATTTAACAAGATTTACACTTATTTCATTATGCGGACGCTTCACGGGCGAATGAATGATGACTTCGCCATTGATGAACTCTGCTTTTTGCTGTTCATTAATTTCATTGTAAAATGCTACTCGCCGTTTTTTTTCTTCTTGCAATACATTTTGTAATTGCTCGGCAAGCTGCGGCGCATCCGGCTGCTTCAGTATTTTTTCTAATAGTTGTGATGTAGCCATTTATTTACAGATTCTACCCAAATTTACACCGTTTTGGCTACATTTCCAAAGACCACAAATCACACCGCCACTTTCAACTTATCTCTTAACGCAAACAACTCATCCCGGTGCTGCGCCGCTGCAATAAAATCAAGGTCTTTGGCTGCTTTTTTCATATTTTTCTCGGTCTCCTGCATCATTTTTTCCAATTGATCACGCGTGAGGTAGCCAATAATCGGGTCAGCAGCCAAACTTGGCATTTCCGGCTCGATGTAAGCTTTATTCTTACCGCGAATGTCGAGAATGGATCCTTGGTTTAGAATCTCTTCTCGTGTTTTACTCACGGTGCGTGGTGTGATTCCATTTGCTTCATTATAAGCAACTTGCGTAACGCGGCGGCGAGTCGTTTCATCAATCGTCATTTGCATAGAATCGGTAATCTTATCTGCGTAGAAAATAACTAAACCATTAGAATTACGAGCGGCACGACCGGCAGTCTGCGTCAACGAGCGATTGTTTCTTAGAAAACCTTCTTTATCCGCATCTAAAATTGCGACCAGCGACACTTCCGGCAAATCCAAACCTTCTCGCAGCAAATTTACACCTACCAATACATCAAATTCCCCAAGGCGCAAGTCACGAATGATTTCCACACGGTCCATCGTCTGCACTTCTGAGTGGATGTAGCGCACTTTTACGCCGACTTTCGTCAAATATTTCGTCAACTCTTCCGCCATGCGTTTGGTCAAAGTCGTGACTAAAACGCGCTCATCTTTTTTTACGCGCTCATTTATTTCTTCTAACAAATCGTCAATTTGATTGATACTTGGACGCACTTCAATCGGTGGATCCAACAAGCCAGTGGGTCGAATCAACTGCTCGGCTATCACGCCACTGGTTTGCTCCAATTCATAATCGGCGGGCGTTGCGCTCACGAAAATGACTTGGTTAATCATGCTTTCAAATTCAGTAAAATTCAGCGGACGATTGTCCATGGCAGAAGGTAAACGAAAACCGAAATTAATTAAACTCAGCTTGCGCGCGCGGTCGCCGCCATACATCCCGCGCACTTGCGGAAGGGTTACGTGACTTTCGTCTACAATCATCAAATAATCATCTGGGAAATAATCCAACAGGCAAAACGGACGCGTACCGGGTCTTCGACCATCGAAAAAGCGCGAGTAATTCTCTACGCCATTGCAATAGCCGAGTTCTTTCATCATTTCAATATCAAAATTCGTTCGCTCGTGGATGCGCTTGGCTTCCAGCAATTTCATGTCTCGTTCAAAATATTTTTCTTGTCCGTATAATTCGTCCTGAATATCGTGAATGATTTGCGTCAAGCGCTCTTTGGGTGCAACGTATAGGTTCGCAGGAAAAATCGCGGCATTTTCCATGCTGTCAATCCGCTTGCCGCTTTCCACTTCTATCATTTCAATCGCCTCAATTTCATCGCCAAAAAACACGATTCGATACCCATAATCTACATAAGGTAAATTAATATCAACTGTATCTCCTTTTACCCGAAACGTGGCTCTTTTGAAATCAATCTCCGTGCGAGAATATAAACTATCTACCAGATTGTATAAGAAGGAGTTACGAGAAAGAATCTGTCCTTTTTTAATGCGAATAATACTTGATTTGTAATCCTCTGGATTGCCCATACCATAAATGCACGATACGGACGCTACAATAATAATATCCCGCCGACCAGAAAGCAATGAAGACGTAGCTCGCAGCCGCAATTTGTCAATCTCTTCATTAATCGCAAGGTCTTTTTCTATATATGTATCGGTCACTGAAATGTAGGCTTCCGGCTGGTAATAATCATAATACGAAACAAAATATTCTACTGCATTATCCGGAAAAAACTCGCGGAACTCGCCGTACAACTGCGCCGTCAAGGTCTTGTTGTGCGTCAAAACAAGCGTCGGTTTATCCAATTGAGCAATGACATTCGCCATCGTGAACGTTTTACCAGAACCCGTCACGCCCAGCAATACTTGATTGCGCTCGCCGGATTGAATACCGTTGACTAATTGCTCGATTGCCTGCGGCTGGTCGCCCGTCGGCACAAAAGGGGAAGTAAGTTGGAATGCCACGCGGATGTTATTTGTGATTTGTGAATCGTTATTTGTGAATTGAGATTCGCAAAAGGCTTAGAGATAACAATTTGGGAGGGGATTGGGTTCCTGAATTATTGATGAAATGCAATGATTTGATTTTCTATAGCTGTCAATTGTGCTTCCGTAAAAGTATCGCTGTAATAACGCCTAAAAATTTTACCAATTAATTCTCCTCTACTAATGCCCGGGTGTAATTCTAAAATAGAATTTTTTACAATTTCGTAAACAGAATCAATCATATCCAAACCCATCATAGCTCGTTCTGTCGGTGTTTTAGAAAGGATGATGTCCACTTGTATTTGACGAATATGTGGCGGTGTGTCGGTCATGCAGGAATTAAATTAAAAGTATTTAATGATAGCTCTTTGCACCAATTTATTACATACTCCTTGTCAACAGTAGTATTATCAAACAAGTTTTGAATATCGCCCATCTGTCTATCACTCTGTAATTCTTGAATCCAAATAATTTTTGCAATTATTAAGTCTTCAATTGAAACAATCCACACGTCAAACCCGAAAGTGCTGATGCGACGCCGTCTTTCAAATTCATTGAGGTGAAATGCGGTGTTTTTTCTAACAATAAAATCAATTTTCTGTCCGCTTTTAAAGTCAATCACATTGAACATACCGCGGCGACGAATTTCCTCCTCTATTCCTTCTTTGTAAATATAAAATCCTTCTTCAAAAATTTTAGCAAATTTATCAATATCCTCAAAACGAAGGCTTATTACAATATCAATATCACGAGTCATCCGAGGAACTGTGTAAACATTCATTGCAACACTTCCAGAAAGCATATACGGAATTTCCTCTTTATCTAACGCTTCGCAAGCAATTTTAAGTAATTCTATAACCATTAACATAAATAATTCTATACGGCTGCAAAATTAAGTCCCTCTTAAATATCTGCTATTTCTAAATCAGGATAAAATTCAAATATTTGAACGTTAGAAACACCTTGCGCCATCATTGTTACAACAGTAGCAACTGGAATTCTCAAACCCCTAATCTAATACAAGGCTCACTATTAATCTGGTCAAATCGGATAGTAATCCGCTCGAACATTCTATTTGCTTTAAAATATTTAGTATTTTACAACATCTAATTTATAAATTGAAATAGGGAGTCAGTATTAAAAAATTAACAATTTGAAAAGGGATTGGGTTCCTGATAAATACCGATTTAGTACACTGATTTTGCATGATAATTATGGTTTTTTATGATTTAAAAAATAGCATTAAATCATAAAACATCTTAAAACATCATAGAAATCAGTGTCCTATTTTCCTATCGTATCAATCCTCCCACCAATCGTATCAAATTCGTTTCCGTCGTTTTCAAGTTGTAAATGGCATTCAAGCGCGACTGCACGGCGTTGATATACGATAATTGTACCGTTCGATAATCGAAAATATTGACCAAACCAGCTTCAAAACGGTCTTCTGCAATGGTCAAACTGCGGCGCGCGTTTTCTACGAGTTGATTCGTGATTTGTACGAGTTGTTTTTGATTATTATAAGTTGCCAGCGTATTTTCTACGTCGGCAGAAATGTTGCGTTTGTAATCTTCAATGTTCAATTGAGCCGTGATTTCTCGGATGCGGGAATTTTCAATATTGCGCCGACGCACCCCCCAGTCAAAAATATTATACGTAATTCCAAAATTGATGAACGTGCCGAGGTTGTTGGTACGCACCCCTCCTAAGTCCCTTTCGTCGCCACTGGCAAGCGTACTCGTACCCACAAGATTACTGTTCAACCCATAAGTTGCTCCGGTGCGCAAGCCAATGGTCGGATATTCGGTACCTTCAACCAAACGGGTATCTAATTGCACTATTTCGCGATTAATAAATAAGTTTTGCAAAGTGCGATTCGTCGCCAGCATTCGAGTTTTTAAATCCTCCAACGCATAGTCTTGGGTCGTGAATTGCAACTGGTCGGTCAATTGATACCGACGGCTCAGGTCATCTACGCCCATTGTCAAATTTAAACTGCGTAACGCATTTTCAAATGTATTGAGTTGAATTAAATAACTCGTCGAATCATTTATATACGCATCTTGCGATTGTAATACATCGAAGGTAGCCGCTTGTCCAAATTCTTGCCGCGCAATGGTATAATCTACACGTTCTCTTGATAATTTCAGCACTTCCTCGCGTACGCGCACTTGCTCCTGCTGGACTAATACTTGATAGTAAGCCAAAATAATATCTTCAATGGTATTTTCTACCGTTACCTGTACATTACCTTGGCTCAATCTTTCCAGTTCTTCCAATTGTTGTTTGGTAACGCGCACTCGTCCGCCATTAAATAAAGTCCAATTTAATTCTACCGCCGGCGCAATATTAGAAGTAACAAGATTGCTTTGTCGGACAAAAGAAGCCGGATTATTCGTGTTGTCTGCTCGGCTATAACCATTATTCAAATTGAGAAAGGCATCCAGACTGGGATAGCGACCAGCAATACTCCAATCGTTACTTTTTTGAGCAATCTCTAACTCGCGTTCCGAAATTTGAATCTGATAATTATTTTTTAAACCAATTTCAATGGCTTGCGTAAGGCTGAGGCTTTCCTGTGCAATGGCCGTAATAAGAAATAATAAGGAGAGCAGCGTAAAACAAAACTTTATCATCGTAATCATTTGGATTTATAATAACCAAACAAGTTTGGCAGCTACATTATAATTAAAAGTACGGTTTTTAGACAAAGGCGCGCTGCCTTATTTTCCCGACTGCAACTCCTGCTGAAAAAAGGTACGCACTTCTGCCCAGTCATTGACGCGCGTAAATTCCGTCTCGTGGATATTATGAGAAGCCGTAAAAAGTAGACCTTTACCTCGAAATGTGTGCAAATTAAAAGCGTGGTCGTCTATCATATACTCCGCACCAATGATGCTTTTATCGCCACAAAACACATAGTTTTTCCAATGTATAAATGGAAAATGTTCCAGTAGCCAATCATACTTATCTTCTAAAGAATGCCGAAATTCCATAGCAGCCGTCGTAATAAAAATATCATAGTCTTCCATCAATTCCTGCACCACTTCCTGACTGCCAGTGATTACGGGAAGGTCTGCAAAAAAGCCTTTTTCAAATAATAATTCTCGAATGCGGTCTGCACCGTTGATTTGATAAATTTTCTTGCCCCAATATTCTTCTTTGGCAAGTCGGATGCCCATTTCTCGTTCGTAAAGGTCTAAAAACTTAGGACCTATGTCCGCCATGACTTCATCCATATCAATAGCGATTCGCTTGCGTTCCATATTTTATTTTTTGCGATTGGAAATGCGGCAAAGGTAGGAAGTGTGTGTGAAGCGAGGGTTAAGTTTAGATGAAAAAAAAGACGTGACGTGTCTTCGAAGACCTGTCACGTCTTTTCTTTTTAATTCAAAGAAAAAGGCACCAATATTTCATAGGTATTATGAAACATCAATTCAGATACTAATGGTGTCATATATGGACTCAGCGGCATATCCGCAATCATTTCCATTACTTCAAATTCTGAATCTGCCTCTGCAATCATCCACAAGCGGGAGCGGTCCGTTGCCAGCGAGTAGGATTTTACTTTGCCCTCTGCCATCATCTGGTTTATCATATAACGTTGGCGCGGCACAAGCGAGAAAAACTCTTCGTTGGGCGCTTCCGGCAAGTCAAATTCAATCATGAATGCTCTGTTCATACCATCGTTGATTTAGATATTATAAAATGCAAAAGTGGGGTCAAAAGTTGTGTTAAGGGAGTGTTATAGTGTTTTAGTTTTAAAAGCAGTTCACGTTCTAAACATACAAAAACACCATAACACCATAACACACCTAATCAACATACACGCCCATTTTTCCCATTTGGTAGTCGCGCATCGCTTCCATTATTTCCGTTTGCGTATTCATCACATACGGTCCCCAAGAAGCAACGGGTTCATTTATCGGCTCTCCGGCGAGGATTAAGACGTGGCTCTCGGCGTTGGCTTTCAATTGGAAACCATCTCCATCATTGTTGAAATGCAACAAGGTTTCGCCAGTATATTGAAATCCAGTACTTACTTCTATTTCTCCACTCAAAATATATGCCAACGCATTATAGCCTGCCGGAATTTCTACAAACGTCTCGCTGCCTGCCTGAAAATCTGCTTTAATCGCTAAAATCGGCGAGTACGTCATCGCAGGACCACGCTTGCCACGAAATTCACCCGCTACCACTGTCAAATTTACTTTATTTTCAACAATAACGGGCATCTCCGCTGCTTTAATATCCTGATAACGAGGCTGTACCATTTTATCTTTCTTTGGCAGATTCACCCACAATTGAATGCCTTCTATCGTGCCACCTGTTTCTAAAAATGATTTGGAAGCCTGTTCACTGTGAATAATACCCAGTCCTGCTGTCATCCACTGTACGTCGCCGCCGGAGAGAATGCCCTCATTGCCGCGACTATCTCTGTGTCGAATACCGCCGCTGTACAAAAAGGTAACTGGTTCAAAACCTCGATGCGGATGCGCGCCCAACGCCAGGGGGTCAGTGCCGGCTTCTACTTTTGCTGGACCAAAATGATGCAGCAGCAAAAACGGATCTATTTGGTCTACTTGAACCGTAGGAAGCGGCTGCTTCACAGTCATGCTGCCTACTTTCAATTGTTTTCCTTTTAAAATATGTGCGATGGTTCTTGATTTCATGGCTTTCGTTATAATACCAAACTTATTTGGCTGGTGATTTAAAGTTTAAACATCAATTGTATAACAACTTACGAGCCATTCCATGTTAAGCTGCCAATTTGTCAAGCCACTACTTGAAATGGCAGTATCAAGCACCCAAGTGCTTCATATTCAATTTGGCAATAAGTTCGGATGTAATTGAATTGGCATATGCGCCATAAGCATCCATTAAAGTACCACGCAAGCCATCCTCCGTTTCTATAGCATAGAGAATTGAACTATCATCAGGATTAGTCATTCCTTCGAAGCGATACGTTTCCAGCACATTAAATTGTTCTGGATTATAAAAGGTTTGATTTTGCTTACATTCAATATGGCTTTCCAGCAAATTGAAATCATACGTGAAGCCACGAGCTTGTAAATCATTCAAGGCTTGAGATAGCGTGTCGTAGGAATGCATAGGTTCGTTATTTGTAATTGGTTACTTGTGATTTGGCACTCGTGACTTGGTCACTTAGGCACTTTTTCTCTTATTCACTCCGTCACCTTTTCTCTCCGTCACTCTTGAAATCCTATTTTCGTATGCGAACCATCACAGTACGGTTTATTATTAGAAGCGCCACACCGACAAAATGCGGTAACGCGATGCTCATGATGACTTTCCGTGCCGTCAGCGTGTTTCACTTGAATATTTCCGTATACCATGAGCGGACCATTAGGTATCACCTCTACAATACGCTCGGTCTCTACCTCCATTTTTTCTTCCACAGAGGTTTCATTATTTAAGTAAAAAGACAGGGCACCAGACGGACATTTTTTTATTTGCTCGATGATGTTTGCAGTAGGAGCACCTTGCACATTCGTCCATGGGCGCGCATTGAAATCAAAAACCTCCGGCAAGCCAGTCACACATATTTTAGAATGAATACAAAGCCCCGGCTTCCACACCACCGTCACTTCCCCATTCGTATATTCTTTAACAATATTTTTAATATCCATTGAAAAAATTATTCCTAAACATAACACTTTTTGATGGAATATCGGACTAATGAAATACCAACTTTTATTTGCAGTTGTTACTTTTTCTTTACTTTCTCGTCACAAGGTACGTTTAGCGTTTCTGGTTAGAGGTCTGAAAATTCTGCCTCAACCTCAAACTTAACCTCAATCTTTAAATAATCATGTTGGTAAAAACCTTTGCTAGTGCCTTGCACGGCGTGGATGCGCAGACGATTACAGTAGAAGTAAATATTGGTGGCTTAGTGCCAGCGGGCAGCCCGTTTTATAACCTCGTTGGTCTGCCTGACAATGCGGTGCGCGAAAGTTTTCAACGTTTTGAAGCGGCTATTCGGAATGTGCATTATAGAATGGAACGTTTTAAAACCGTGGTCAATCTCGCTCCAGCGGATATTCGTAAAGAAGGTTCTGCGTATGATTTGCCCATTGCGATTGGGTATTTGGCGGGTAGCAAACAGATTCAAACCGACCTTTTAGACAAATTTATCATCATGGGCGAGTTATCGTTGGATGGCGGTCTGCGTCCGATTCGTGGTGCGTTGCCGATTGCAATTCAAGCACGGAAAGAGAAATTCAGAGGGATTCTTTTACCAAAACAAAATGCTCGCGAAGCTGCAATTGTCAATGAATTGGAAGTGTATGGAATCGAAAATCTACGCGATGCTGCCGGTTTTTTAAATGGGGATATAAAATTAGAACCTACGATTGTCAATACCCGCGAGGAATTCCTTGACCAGCACAATTTCTATGATGTTGACTTTTCAGATGTAAAAGGGCAGGAAAATATTAAACGGTCTTTAGAACTCGCTGCTGCTGGTGGTCATAATGTCATTTTAATCGGTCCGCCCGGTGCGGGAAAAACCATGCTGGCTCGACGTTTACCTACTATTTTACCGCCTTTAACTTTGCAAGAAGCCCTTGAAACGACTAAAATTCATTCCGTCGCGGGCGCATTGCCGTCCGATGCAGGCTTGGTCACGGTTCGTCCATACCGCGCACCGCATCACACCATCAGCGATGTAGCGCTCGTGGGCGGTGGCACCAATCCGCATCCAGGGGAGATTTCCTTGGCGCATAACGGCGTATTATTTTTGGATGAATTGCCGGAGTTTAAACGAACCGTTTTAGAAGTGCTGCGCCAGCCGATGGAAGAGCGGCGCGTCACAATCGCTCGTGCCAAGAGTTCCGTGGAGTTTCCTGCCAGTTTTATGCTCGTCGCTTCTATGAATCCTTGTCCGTGTGGCTATTACAATCATCCTGAAAAAGACTGCGTGTGTGGTCCTGGCGTGGTGAAAAAATATTTGAGTAAAATCTCGGGTCCATTACTTGATAGAATTGACTTGCACGTAGAAGTAACGCCGGTGAGCTACGACGAACTCGCCAGCCAAAATAAAGGTGCTGAAACCAGTAAAGATATTGCGGAGCGTGTCGTCAGAGCCCGTGAAATTCAAACGGAGCGTTTCAAAGATTGTAAAGACATTTACAGCAATGCCCAAATGCCGAGCCGCATGGTGCACGAAGTGTGCCAAATCAATCAAGCCGGTATCAACCTCGTCAAAAAAGCGATGGAAAAATTGCAATTGTCTGCTCGTGCATACGATAGAATTTTAAAAGTAGCGCGTACCGCTGCTGATTTAAGTGGAAGTGAAGCGATTCAATTGGAGCATCTGGCAGAAGCGATTCATTTTCGGAGTTTGGATAGAGAGAGTTGGGCGGGTTGAGTTATTAAGAAAATTAGTTAATTATTATTTAAAGCATTGAAAGTCAATAGTTTAAATTTTAATTATTTACACTTACTTACAATTTATGCAAAGCGTCACCTACTTTTCAAACGTTTACAAAACGGTAACAGGCATAAATCTCCTCTTGATTAATCCGAGGATACGCTTCCAATAGTTGCGCCACATTCTCCCCGTAAGCCAGTTTCTCCAATATCAAATCCACCGGAATGTGCGTTCCTTTGATAGTGGGCTTTCTGTGTAAAATTTCAGGGTCAGTTGTAATATAATCTTGCCAAGCTAACACAATGCCCTTTTTTATAAAAGTAATAAAATTGGGACAGAAAAGCAATTGCATTTGTCTAATCTACAATTCGTATTCCTTCACCAAAACCTACTCCAAATATGAAAAACCGAAGTTTATACTTTCTAATTGGGCTGCTATGCTTCGCTTCAAGCGTCTTTGCGCAACCGCAACCGGCATCTGACAGCATTTTCAAAAAACTACAAGAAATCGCCGTTATTGACCAAAAGGTGATGATGCCGATGCGTGATGGCATCCGATTGGCAACGGACATTTACCGACCGAAAGGCGACCAGAAAGTACCGATTATTTTCTCGAAAACGCCTTACAATTTCAACTCGTGGGGCGATGGCGAACAAAAAATGGGCGGTTACAATGGAGCTTACGAAGCCGTGAAGCGCGGCTATGCCTATGTGGTGCAAAACGAGCGCGGACGCTACTTTTCAGAGGGCGAATGGGATATTTTAGGAACGCCTACAACCGATGGTTACGATGCGCTGGACTGGCTCTCAAAACAAACTTGGAGCAACGGAAAGATTGCGCCAATTGGCTGTTCTTCTACGGCGGAGTGGCAAATGGCAGTGGTGGCGCTGAATCATCCAGCACTGGCGACGTTTGTGGCGCAAGGGTTTGGTGCAGGTGTAGGTCGGGTTGGGAAATTTTATGAACAAGGCAATTGGTATCGCGGCGGCGCGGGACAGATGTTATTTACGGCTTGGTTATTTGGCGTGCAAAATGACGAGATTCGTCCGATGTTTCCGAAAGATGCTACACAAGAGCAGTTGATTCGGGCTTCGCGGGCTTTTGACCTTGCGCCGGAGCGGGAGAAAATTGATTGGGCGAAAGGATTGGCACACTTGCCTTTGCAAGATATTTTAAAAAATGTGAATGGTCCGGTGGGCGTGTATGAAGAGATGATTCGGCGTAAGCCAAATGACCCAGCATGGTATAAAGGTGGAATTTATCATGATAATATGCCGATTGAGAAACCCGGTTTTTGGTTTGTGTCGTGGTATGATGTGTCGAGTAGTCCAAATTTAACATTGTACAATCATGTAATAAAAAGTGCAAAATCACCGGAAATTGCGAATAGTCAATACCTTGTTGTTGCACCGACTTTACATTGTGCTTATAAAAGAGCGACCGAAAATACCATCGTAGGCGAGCGTAGCGTGGGCGATGCGCGATTGAATTATGATGACCAAACTTACGCGTGGTTTGATTATTGGTTGAAAGGGGAACAAAACGGCATTCTACAAAAAATTCCGAAAGTGCAATATTACACGATGGGTATGAATAAGTGGCAGACTTCTGCAACGTGGCCTCCCGCTGCGGCGCAAATGACAACTTATTATTTAAATAGCGGCGGCAAAGCCAATACGTTGAATGGCGATGGAAAATTGACTCTTACCAAACCCAGCAAACAAGACACGCCCGATGCGTTCACGTATGACCCGATGAATCCAGTAAAATCCTATGGTGGCAACGTGTGCTGTACCGGCAATGCCGTGCAAGGCGGCGCATTCGACCAGCAAGAAATGGAAAAACGGCAAGATATTTTGGTTTATACTTCCGAACCTTTGAAAGAAGGTGTGGAAATTAGCGGCTTTATTGAAACCACTTTATTCGTCTCCTCCGATGTAAAAGATACAGATTTCACGGTCAAATTAATTGATGTGTATCCCGATGGCAAGGCATATAATTTGGATGAAACCATCTTGCGGGCGCGTTACCGCGAAGGTTTTACGAAAGAAGTTTTTATGGAAAACGGGAAAGTGTATAAATTGGAACTAAGCCCAATGTCCACGAGTAATTATTTTGCCGCAGGACATAAAATTCGGATTGAAATTTCAAGCAGCAATTTTCCGCGTTTTGATAGAAATATGAATACCGGTGGCAATAATTATGATGAAGCCATTGGCGTGACAGCGCATAATAAAGTGCATCATTCTGCTACTTATACTTCGCAAATCAAATTGCCGATGGTGAAAAAGATGACCAGTACGACGGCTCGTTGAGACGCACAAACCTATAAGGTTTCCAAAAACCTTATAGGTTTTCAGACATAAAAACGGTCACTCACCAGCTTGGCGAATGACCGTTTTTTTTTTCAAAAACTGTTATCAGTTTTGGCTAACTTCCTTGTTGATTTTTTGGATCGCCAAGTCATTCAAGATCTCATCGGTATCTTTTTCTTCGTCCAGCGTTTGTGCCAGCAACTCTGCAACTCCGCTTTCGCCTATCATATTTGCGTAGTGGCGAGCAGTACCATACGCAGCAATTTCATAGTGCTCAATGCGCTGTGCGGAAGCTATCAAAGCCGCGTCGCGTGCCTCGTCAGAAGCCGCCATGCCAATGACACTTTTTCCTTCTTTTACCAAGCCTTCCATCGCTTTGCAAGTGTGACCGCCCGTTTCGAAGTCCATTTGCTTCGCCACTTTTTCTAAGCGCTTCAACTGTTCTTTGCTCTGCTTCAAGTGTGTGGCAAACGCTTTTTTTAATTCTTTGTCACTTGCCGCTGATTCCATAGCTGGCAGATTTTCAATGATTTGCGTTTCTGCGGAGTACAAATCCTGCACCTCATGTTCCAGCAATCCTTTGATATCCGTTATCTTTTTCATAATTGAATTTTTTGGGTTAAATAATTAAATTAAAAAATCCCTGATTGGGTGTTCTGTATTTTGAAACGGGAGAGGTGGGGAGATGTTCAAAAGTTTTATAACAGATTGTTTACGAATTAAAATAAAGAAGAGAAGCGTATTCCTACACTTCTCTCCTTTTTAAATAAGATTTCACAAAATCGTATACGTCGTCTCTACATTTCATTTTAGAAATGGCGGCTCGCACTACCCGCAAACTGCCTGTCAAGCGCGTCTCAAAACCTTTCAATTTTTCTGCCAATATCCCATCTGTGACGCTTCCCAAAGTAGTCGAACCCGCAGCGATGTAGACGTGGTCTATCTCAGCAATTTTGTCAAAAAAATGGTTCACTTGCGTTTCGTCGTCTACGTCCAGTGTTGCCCATTGCAGGGCGGGATTGATTGTTGAAGCCGCTTGTTGTGTTTTTTCGGCAGTGCGTCCGGTGAGTGTGACGTTCGCGCCGAGTTCAAAAGCCATTTTTGCAGTGGCAAAGCCCATGCCAGAGCTTCCACCGATGATGATAATTTTCTTTTGGTTCAAATTTGTCCAAAACATCTTGTCAACTATTTTTACACTTTGTTTGTAAATACTTTTTACAAGCACAAAATTATTCCGAACCAAGCCCTTATACAAATCCTAGAAATGCTACAACTTTGTAAGTAACTAACCAAAAAGTAAGTGCCATGCGCAAAACAAATTCGAGCAATTATGTAAATGAGCAGGAAATCTTAGCGGAATGCCCGGTTAGCACGTTTTTCCACCTTTTCGGCGGCAGGTGGAAGTTGTCGGTATTATATAATTTAGGAAGAAAACCACTGCGTTTTGCAGAATTGAAGCGGCGCATCGTGGGCATCAGCGATAAAATGTTGTCGCAACAATTGAAAAGTTTGCAGGAAATGGGTTTTGTAGAACGGGAAGTGTTGGATGAAACGCCAATCAAAGTGTGGTATCATCTTTCAGAAAAAGGAAAGGCATTGATTCCAATTTTAGACCAAATTTATATGTGGGGATTGGACAATGATATTACACGCTTATTACAACCATCTGCTGATTCATTAAAAGATGGAGCGGCAACATGGAGTACAGCGGAACAAAAGTTTTCATAAACCCGTGCCACTTATACCAGTATGCAGTCGCCTGTACGCAGTTGGCAGTTGGTAATCAATTGATTTACATGATCTTAAAAAGATTTGAATACGTCGTTTTAATTTTATTTTAGTATTAATAGAACACAGATTTGCGCGGGTGCGACGGATAGCGGACGGATTTTACACGCGCCATGAAAAGAATCGGTCCACAATCCGTCTTCTATAACGCTATGGGCGCATATGAATAATCTTATTTACACGGTACGGAGTCGGATTATCAAGCGCTTTTACATTTTATAAAATTCCATTATACTCTTCTAGAACTTTAATAACCTCCGTATGATTCCCGCGAATGGCATCGGCGAGCGGCGTGTTGCCCCAGCGGTCGCATGGACTTACCTGCGCGCGTTTATTGAGCAGGTAGCGCACTACTTTTGGGTGTCCTTCGGAAGCGGCTAAGTGCATAGCGGTGCGACCGTCGTAATCGGCGGCATCTACGTCCACACCTTTTGCAATGAGGGATTGCACTTCAAACAAATCGCCTTCACTGGCTGCCCAACATAAGCTGATAACACTGTCTATTTTGGATTGAATGCGATTGACGCGCGGGTCTTTTTTCTGTTGTAAATTACCAGTCAGCGAATCATAAATATGAAAATTAAAGTTTTGAATGAGTTCTTTACAAAATTCGATGCCACGCACGGAGTTGCCGAGTTCGTCCAATCGAGGTGAGTACACTGCAATGCCCATCAAGTTCGGAATGACAATCATCAAACCACCCGCCACGCCGCTCTTGGCAGGCAAACCAATCGTGAACGCAAACTCTCCTGAAAAATCGTACATCCCGCAAGAAGACATCAAGCTCAAGCAGTTCTTGACCGTATCAGGTTGGAAGATGCGCTCGCCGGTAGTCGGGCAAACGCCAGCATTGGCAAGGGTCGCAGCCACTACTGCCAATTCATCACCCGTCACTTCAATCGAACAACATTGGAAATAAAATTCCAACGTCTGCGTCAAATTTGTATTCGGCGGGAATGCTTTTTTCTCGCGCATGAAATAACCCAACGCAAAATTGCGGTCGGCAGTCTCCTTTTCGGAGAGGTAAACGGCGTTGTTAAATCGCGCAGGTGCATTGCCGCTCAATTTCGTCCAAGTATCGAGTACATGGTCAAAACGGTCTGCCATCTGCAACTGCGGACGAATAAGAGAGCAACCCATAATCGCACCGGCATTTATCATTGGGTTGTGGGGCAAGCCTTTATCATTCAAAACCAACCCGTTGAAACCAATACCACTCGGCTCGCGCCCAATGTGTTGGTGCACTTTTTCCTCGCCGTGTTCTTCGAGCGTAAGGCAGTAATTGATTGGTTTACAAATTGATTGTACACAAAAATGCTGGCTATGGTCGCCCAATTGAAGTTTTTGACCGTCAATGGTACACACCGAAATGGCATACATATCAGGATTCACGCGGCTCAACTGTGGAATATAAGTGGCGACGTGCCCTCCTGTATTGGTTTTTGTATGCTCGTAAATAGCTCGAATGTCTTTTGTGAATTGTTTAAAATCAGGTACAATCAAGTTTGATTTAATAGCACTTTTTATCAAATGTGCGCTGCCACTTTGCAATAAGTTTACAAAATCGGAAAATTCTATGATAACATCATCTGGGTCTTCGTCCATACTCACGTACACACTCAAGGAGCCTTGCAAGCGCGGGTCATTTTTTTGGATGCCCATTTCGGTGAGCCTCTTTAAGATTTGCTGAAGTGTAATAACTCCATTTTTGTCCGTATCCAAAGCACTAAATAAATGGCGAATCTCCTTTTCGGCTACTTCATTTGGTACAATCATTGTATCTAATAAATCAGTATTGTTATTGGAAAAATTGGTTATTGATTCCAATTTTGTTGGATTTTTTTTCATAATCAAAGTATTATTTGGTTGGCGGACATGGCCTTTTCAAAAGACATGGCAAAGGTAACGACAAAATTGCAGTCCAGATTGTTTTAAGCGATGCTTACTATATTAATTTTATGTTTCAGGAATGTAAATAAATGAAGCGGTTTGTGGTTGGAATTTTCCAAGTAGCCAATTATATCAAAAAAAACATAGAAAATTTTTGCACTTCGTAAAAGTATGTCTTTCAAACAGTTATAAACTGAATACTGTCTACTGATTTAATTATTTTCGCTTTTCACCTGTTTCTTGCACTTTCAAAGTCACACTTTGGACGCCTTTAATAGATTGCTCGCGCATGAATTGTTCTACAATGACAACATATTTTCCTGTTTTATTGAAATAAGCACCTTCTTGAATCCTGATTTCCAGTGTACAAGTTTTTGAATTGCAATCGCCCTGCCAAGTGCCGATTTTATCAGCGAGTTCAAGCGAGACGGGTTTGCTCAGGCGCGTACCATCGGGAAATTGGGTGTGAATGCGGGTGTAGAGATTTTGAAAGCTAAAATCGGTGGCGTGTTTTACCTCTAACAACAAATTGTATAATGCCAGCGTGTCTTTTATTTCAAAATCAAAACGGAGGGAATCGGCGTATGTCCACTCCTTATTAGAAAGATTATAGGTTTTGTTGACAGCATATTTTGGACCGCAGGCAATTAAAAGAAGAAATAAGAAAGTTGAAATAAGAAAGTAGGATAGCTTCATTCTAAAAATATAAAAAGGACGTTAACAATCTTGGCTAACGTCCTTTCTGCTGCATAAATTATTTAAAATAATCTTTCATTTTTTCAAAAAAGCCTTTTTCGCCTTTTACCGGCTGCGGCTGAAAGTTAGGCATCGCGCGCAGTTTTTCTAATACTTGGCGCTCTTCCTCATTGAATTTTTTCGGTGTCCACACATTTACATGGATGAGTTGGTCACCTCGCCCATACGTTTGCACCGACGGCAAGCCTTTATCCTTCAACCGGAAAATTTTACCCGACTGTGTGCCTGGCGGAATTTTTATTTTCACTTTTCCGTCAATGGTTGGCACTTCTAAGCTCGTTCCAAGCGCCGCATCTGCAAAATTGACGTATAAATCATGTATCAGATTCATGCCGTCGCGCTGCAAATAATCATGTGGTTTTTCTTCAATTGTAATCAACAAATCGCCAGCAGGTCCACCTTTCAGACCCATATTTCCTTTGCCCCGCAACGACAATTGCATTCCTTCCTCCACGCCGCCCGGTATTTCCATATCAATCATTTCTTCGCCATACACCACACCGTCGCCTTTACATTTCACACAATTGGCAGTCACCGTGGTACCCGTACCGCTACAAGTTGGGCACGTCACGGTCGCCTGCATTTGACCCAAAAACGTGTTTTTCACCTGCCGCACATAACCCGCGCCACGACACGTATTGCAAGTGCTGACAGAATTGCTGTCTTTTGCGCCGCTGCCGTTACACACATCACAAGTGAGCTGCTTTTTAACTTTGATTTTTTTGGTAACACCCGTGGCAATTTCTTCTAATGTAAGCGTGACTTTAATGCGCAGATTTGTACCACGCTGTCCGCGCGGACGCGCACTGCCGCCGCCTCTATCGTAGAACTGACTACTAAAACCTCCACCAGACTCACCAAAAATATCGCTAAACTGACTGAAGATATCATCCATTGTCATACCACCCGTGCCGCTAAAGCCGCCCATACCGTTCGGGTCTACACCTGCGTGACCGTGGCGGTCGTATCTGGCGCGCTTATCCGCGTCACTCAGCACTTCATACGCCTCGGCTGCTTCCTTAAATTTATCTTCCGATGCTTTATCGCCCGGGTTTTTGTCAGGGTGATACTGGAGCGCCAATTTTCGATACGCTTTTTTCATCGTATCTTGGTCGGCATTTTTTGCCACCCCAAGTATTTCATAGTAATCGCGCTTTGCCATTTTTTCTATTTACGATTCATCTGTAAATCAGCAATTTATTTTATGAACGGAGGTCAATATAAATCCATCTTGCTAATCCTATCCTCCTACGAATCATGGTCTTACTTACCAACTACCACCTTTGCATAGCGAATAATTTTATCGCCCAACTGATAGCCCTTTTCAATCGTATCTACTACTTTACCTTTTAGTTCTTCGTTGGGTGCGGTTATTTCCGTCAAGGCTTCGTGAAATTCAGGATTGAAGAGCTGTCCGTTACTTTCCATCGTTTCCAAGCCTTTACTTTGTAAAATAGCGTGTAGTTTATTATAAATTAAATTAATTCCTTCACTGACTTCATCATTTCGCTTGGCTCTGTCAAAATCGTCCAAAACCGGTAAAAGTGCTGTCACGATGTCCTGCGAAGCAGTCTTTATCAAATCATATCTTTCTTTGACAGCACGCCGTTTATAATTGTCAAACTCCGCAAATATCCGCATATATTTATCCTTCAACTCGTCGTAGTCTTTTTGCACCGTTTGCAGCTCTGCCTGCATGGTGGCAGCCAAATCTTGGTTTTCGTCGGTTTGGAGCGCATCTATTAGAAATTCATCCGCAGTAGTTGTCTGCGCTGATTCTTTTGATAATTCGTCGTGTGTTTGGTTTTCCAATGGTTCTTGATTGTGCATCGCTTTTCGCATTTTGTTCCACATACTACCTCTTAGCAATTTTTTTGCCACAAGATAATTTGCGTCATTTTGTCAGGATGAGTTGATGTGCTAATTTGCCAATAAACAGGTACTACAAAAAAATCTATTTACTTTTAAAATATAACTGTAATAACTATAGAGTCACCACTTTTATAATTTTTCTTTCAAATGAGCTTCTAACTGTGGTGGTGTAAGGTTTACCGCTATAATCGTGCCACGTTCATCCAACAGAAAGTTACTTGGCAGCTGCTTCACGCCATATAATTTAGAAAGTGGCGCATCAAAAAATTTAAAATTAGAAGTTTGGTCTAAAATATGATAAGGATAATTTAGTTGGTCGCGTTCAATTGCTTGCCGCCAGTTATTCGAATTTTTTTCAATGGCGATACCAACGATTGTAAATTTCTTTTCCTGATACTGGTTATAAATAGCCGTCAATGCTGGATTCTCCTGTCGGCACGGTCCGCACCAACTCCCCCAAAAGTGAACGAGTACATGATTGCCACGTACATCTTTCAGTTTAAATGGTACTCCATTCAATAAAGTAGCTTCAAAATCAGGTGCTTGCTCGCGCACGTCGAACGTAGGTTGGAAATAAAAATATCTCCCTCCATACCAAAGAAGGATTACCAATAAAAAGCCAGTCCAAAACGGAAATTTCACTTTTTTCATGCGGATAATTCAAATCAAGTTTGTAACGTTGTGTGCCAAGCCACGTTACTATTGCAAAACCCGTATGCGAACAGAAGGTTTCGCTATTTGAAAAAACTGCTTATGCTGACGATTGAACCCGGTACGATACCCACTGCTGATTTTCACCAATATATGCTTGGAGCCGTAGCGCCCCGTCCCATCGCTTTTGCCAGCACCGTGGACAAGGAAGGCAATCCAAATCTCGCGCCTTACAGCTTTTTCAATTGTTTTAGTTCCAATCCACCTATTTTGGTTTTTTCTTCCAATCGTAAAGTAGAAGGTAATACCACGAAAGATACTTTACACAATGTAATGGAAACGGGCGAAGTGGTTATAAATGTCGTGACTTATGCCATTGTGCGACAAGCAGCAGTGGCTGGCATAGAGTTTCCAAAAGAGATGAGTGAATTTGCAAAAACAGGTTTGACACCAATTGCATCCGATTTAGTAAAACCGTATCGAGTAAAAGAATCGCCGGTGCAAATGGAATGTAAATTAAAGGAAATCATTCCGTTAGGCGAGCAAGGCGGCGCAGGGCATCTCATCATTTGTGAAATTGTAAAAATGCACATTGACGAAGCAATTTTGGATGAAAATGGACGCATTGATCCGCATAAAATTGACCTCATGGGTCGTATGGGTCGCGCCTATTACGTGCGTGCGAGCGGCGAGGCGATTCACACGATTGTACAACCACAAAATAGAATGGGCATCGGTTATGATAATTTACCCGAAAGTATTCGCAAGAGTAACATATTGACCGGCAACGACTTAGGTCAATTTGCTGGAATGCCTGCTGCCCCTACTTTTGAAATGATTCAAACATTACAGAACGATATTTACATTCAAAGTTTATTGCAATTAAAAAATCCAATCGAAGAATTGCACCGCTACGCGCAGAAAGAATTGGCGAAGGAGAATTTGGAATTGGCGGCGCAGATTGCGTGGCTGGGGGAACATTTGTAAATCAATTCATTATAACACCAATAATATCATTTTCTGGTATAAAGCCGTACCATATCCGTAAATCTTGCAATCAAATAAAATACTGATTAAGGCGACTATAGAAATCACAAGAATTTTTTCGTGTTTTTTCATATTTGATAGATTTTAAAATCATTACAAATTGCCAAAATATTTCTAACTAAAATCAATCTCCGTATTATCCCCGATATTCAAACTATGGCGCATGCCGGTGACGGCGGTGTCATTGCCGATGACGGATTTGTGCAGCACGACTTCCTTTAGCGAAGCGTAATTGCCAATGATAGAATCTTTGACGATGGCGTTGTCAATCTTTGCATCATGCCCGATGGTGACGTGCGGACCAATAATAGAATTAGAAATCTGGCAATTCCCGCCAATACTCACCGGATGAATGATGATAGAGCTGTCAAATTCCGGCAAGTTACTAGAGGCATAGCCTTCGCGGTCGAGTAGAATGGCGTTGGTTTCCAGCAACACTTCTTTTTTACCACAATTAAACCAGTTGTCTACCAATACCGTGTGCAGTTGCACGCCTTTTTCTATCATGCGCATGAGCGCGTCCGTAAGTGGAAACTCGCCGTTGGTCAAAATCTGGTTTGAGATATTATAATCCAATGCTTCCGCCAGGGCATCTACTTCTTTTATTTTATAAAAACCGACCATTGCCATATCCGACTTTGGGATGCGCGGCTTCTCAATTACTCTGCTTACGACTTGCTCTTCATTATATTCTACCACGCCGTATTCACGCGGGTTTTGCACACGTTTCACACCGATGCAGGAGGTTGGCGAATCCATTACTTTTTGAAAATCCAAATCCACAATTACATCGCCGAAGAAAATCATGACTTCTTTTGCCTCTTGCCAACTTTCTTTCGCTGTCCAAATGGCATGCGCTGAACCCAATCGCTCTTCCTGCGTTACAAATTCTTTATTGATTTTCGGATACGTTTGTTCTACATAATCTTTGATTTTCTCGCCGAGATAGCCAATTACAAACACAAAATCTTGAATACCAACGGAAGTCAACTGGTCTACAATAAACGAAATAATCGGTTTGCCAGCCACTGGAATGAGCGGCTTGGGCTGCGTATAAGTCAACGGACGAAGGCGGGCACCAGTGCCAGCTACGGGTATAATGGCTTTCATAGTGTGGATTCAAATTAGGCTAATACCAGTATGCAGTTGGCGGTTTGCAGTGGCAGTCGCTAATAGCTTGATTACTTACGAGCAGCCTAAAGTTATTAGAATTTATAGAATTATGGAATGAATAAAATGCTGAAAATCCTATAATGCTGAAAACCCTAACTCCCACAATGAGAAAAGCGCCGCTCCTATCAGAAACGACGCTCTTTTATTTTTGAAACGTTTAAACGTCAAGCTAAAACAAGATGCCGGATTTTGAGATGCCAGATGCCAGACCGCTCAAACTTTAACATGCAAACCAGAAACTGTCAATATCAAGTGAGCAACTTCAAATCCCAAACCTTTTTAACCGCCTAACGCTGCTGCACCGCCCACAATTTCCAAAATCTCGGTCGTAATGGCTTCCTGTCGAGCTTTGTTGTAACCTAATTTTAAGTCCCGCAACAATTCTTCTGCGTTTTCGGAGGCTTTGTCCATGGCGGTCATGCGCGCACCGTGTTCCGAAGCGTGGGTATCTAACACATAACGATAAAATTGCGTATGTAAAATCTGCGGCACTAAATAGCCCAATAAACTTTCCGCATCCGGCTCAAAAATGTACCAAGCGCGTTGTTTGGAGTCACCTTCTACTTGCAATTTTGCGACCGGCAGAAATTGTTCTGTTTCAGGATATTGCGTAGCTGCGTTTTTAAATCGTCCATAAGCGACTATCACATGGTCAAACGCTCTTTCTTCAAAACCCTTCATCAAAGTACCTGAAACGCGCGATATATTTTCTGCACCCAGGTTATCAAAAGCCGTTACAAAGTCTGCAATAAAGGTGACGTCCGGGTAGCGCTTTCTCAAAAAATCGTATCCCTTTTTGCCAACACAAAGAATTGTTAAATTCCCTTTTGCTCGTATCTCTGCATATTCTGTAGCAATGACGCGCATCGCAGCTTTGATGATGTTCGCATTGAAAGCACCTGCCAAACCCCGATTAGAAGTAACAACAACCAAACACGCTTTTTCCACCACCCGTTCTTTCGCAAAATCAATCGCCAAGTCACTGTCTACATTCGACAAAATATTGCGCAGCATCGAGTTGAGCTTGTCCGCATAAGGGCGCATTTGCACAATTGCCTGTTGCGCTTTTCGCAATTTCGCCGCCGACACCACCTTCATAGCTTTGGTAATCTGCTGCGTATTTTGCACCGAGCGAACGCGCTCCCGTATTTCTTTTAAGTTAGCAGGCATATTTTGTCAGATTTCAGATGCCAAATGCCAGATGCCAGATACGCTCTTTTTACTCTTAGGGAGTGAGCGCGCGTCTGGCATCTGGTATCTTTTAATCTGGCATCTTAAAAAATTATTTGAATTGTGAAGCCAGCTCCAACGCTAATGCTTCTACATTTTTCATTCCTTCGTCAGACAAGTTGCCTTTTTTGAAATCGGCTAAGGTCTGCGGGTGGCGCTGTTCCAGTGTGGACAAGAATACGTATTCAAAATCATTCACTTTATCAACTGGCACGTTACGCAATAGGTTTTTTGTACCCAAATACATCATTGCCACTTGTTTCTCCACCGATACTGGCGAATATTGGGGCTGCTTTAGAATTTCCACGTTGCGCTTGCCTTTTTCCAAAACGGCTGCCGTTGCAGCATCCAAGTCCGAACCAAATTTGGCGAAAGCCGCTAAAGATTCGTATTGTGCTTGGTCGAGTTTCAGTGTACCCGCTACTTTTTTCATGGATTTAATCTGCGCAGAACCGCCCACGCGACTTACCGAAATACCTACATTAATAGCAGGACGGATACCAGCGTTGAACAAGCGAGATTCCAAGAAAATCTGACCGTCCGTAATCGAAATTACGTTGGTCGGAATGTAGGCAGATACGTCACCAGCCTGCGTTTCAATAATTGGCAGCGCTGTTAAGGAACCGCCGCCTTTCACCAGTGGTTGACCATTATCATCTTTCGCATTTTTCAACGAATCTGGCAAATCATTCATCTGACGAGCAATTTCGTCGTTTGCAATGACTTTGGCGGCGCGCTCCAACAAACGGGAGTGTAGATAAAATACATCACCCGGATATGCTTCGCGTCCCGGCGGGCGGCGTAACAACAGCGAAACCTCGCGGTAGGATACTGCCTGCTTGGACAAATCATCATAAATAATCAGCGCCGGACGACCCGTGTCTCGGAAAAACTCTCCAATCGCAGCACCTGCAAAAGGTGCGTAAAATTTCAAAGGTGCAGGTTCAGCAGCGGATGCCGATACAATTACTGTATAGTCCATCGCGCCGTTCTCTTCCAGTGTACGCGCTACTTGTGCTACGGTAGAAGCCTTCTGACCAGAAGCAACATAGATACAGTAAACGGTTTCACCGCGCTCGTGAAATTCTCTTTGATTGATAATTGTATCAAGTGCAATCGCCGTTTTACCGGTCTGACGGTCACCAATAATCAACTCGCGCTGTCCACGACCAATCGGAATCATCGCATCAATTGCTTTGATACCCGTTTGCAATGGCTCGTTTACTGGCTGGCGATAGATAACGCCCGGTGCTTTGCGCTCCAAAGGCATCTCGTATGTTTTACCTTTAATTTCTCCTTTCCCATCAATCGGGAAGCCCAGCGTATTCACAACCCGACCCACCATGCCATCACCTACTTGGATAGCTGCGATGCGTCCGGTGCGCTTCACACGCGAGCCTTCTTTAATGCCTTCGCTCGAACCCATTAAAACCACGCCCACGTTATCTTCTTCGAGGTTCAAAACGATGGCTTGCACACCACTTTCAAACTCTACCAATTCACCAGCCTGTGCTTTTGTCAAGCCGTACACGCGAGCAATACCGTCTCCCACTTGGAGTACCGTGCCAAATTCTTCCAGTTCCGTTGCGGTGCTAAAGCCAGACAGTTGCTGCTTGAGTATCGCGGATATTTCATCAGGTTTTACGTCTGCCATTTTATTTTAAATTATAGAATTATCTAAAATTCATTTTCACGCAAAGGCGCAAAGTTTTTATACGATATACAATCTCCGCGTCTTGGCGCCTTTGCGTGAATCTACTTACCGCGCAATAATCTGCGAAATATATAAATTATCGTCAAAATCGTCTTTCAGTTGTACCAATTTGTGCTTGATGCTGGCATCGTATACATTCCCATCAAATTCAAGCACATAGCCACCGATAAGGTCCGGGTCTACTGCCGTCATCAATTCTATATTATCACTCGTTTTAGTGGTATCAATCAGTTTAGTGCGAACGGCATTGACCGCAGCTTCGCTCAAAGGAGTAGCCGTCGTAAGTCGAACCGTCGTAATGTGTTTGATTTTTTTATATTCTTGAATAAACTCCGCTGCAATTTCCGGCAGGTATTCTTCTCGACCTTTGCGCGTCAAAATATCTAAAAAAGACATGGTCAACGTGTCAAACTTCCCCTCAAACAAAGTCTTGATAATTTGTTTCTTCTTCGTGTGATGAATAATCGGACTTTTGATAAACGCCCGAAAATCTTTATTGGTGGATGCTTCTTTGAACGCTTGTACATCTTCGCGTACGCGTTCCAATTTGTTTTGCTCAACCGCAAGGTCAATCAAGGATTTGGCGTACCGATGTGCTATTCTTGTAACTGACATATTTTAATGTGCTGATATGCTAATATGCTGATAAGGTGCGGCGCATTTCTAAAATGTGCCACACCTGTTTCAATATCTAATTGAGTTCCATTTCATTCACCAAAGAATTCACCAAACGTTCCTGTTCGCCGCCGGCTTGTAATTCTTTGCGCATCACTTTTTCGGCGATGTTGATTGCCATCGTACCAATTTGGTTTTTCACATCGGTGACAGCAGCCATGCGCTGATGCTCGATTTCTTGCTTGGCATTTGCTACTATTTTTTGCGCCTCTGCTTTTGCTTTTTCTTTCGCTTCTCCAATGATAGAATCTTTCACCTCGTTGGCTTCCTTCAATATTTTCATGCGCTCTTCTTGTGCCAACCGCAGCAGTTTCTCATTCTCGGACTTCAGCGTTGACATTTCATCGCGCGCGCGTTTTGCTTGATCCAACGATTTTTGAATATCTGTTTCCCGCTGTTTTAAAGCCGCTTGAATTGGTTTGAAAGCAAAACGTCCCATTAAAATCCAAAAAAGGGCAAAAATTAAAATCGTCCAAAGTAACAAGCCAGGTTCTGGCTTCATTACCGAAAAATCTGCAAGAAAGAGTGCGAAGTTCATTGTCTATCTTTTTTATAAGAAGTCAGAAAAGAGATGTCGGAAGTCAGACTACACTAAAACGGTCTGTCATCT
>CAZJXN010000011.1:4771-16924 GCA_964549655.1 uncultured Saprospiraceae bacterium | reverse complement strand
CATCTGGCATCTATAAATCTGGCATCTGAAAAAGGGGTGAAGCCAAAACCAACCGTTTCGGCATTCAGCCCTGTTTTTTTCAAGCTGCTTGGCTTAGGTAAAGAAGATGCTCAAGATGATAACGATAAGCGCTGCACCTTCGATGAGGGCTGCCATCAAAATCATGTTTGAACGAATATCACCTACTGCTTCTGGCTGGCGTGCAATGGCTTCCATTGCTTTGCCACCGATGTTGCCGATGCCGATGCCGGCACCGATTACTGCCAAACCCGCTCCTAACGCTGCTAATGTACCAGTCATGTCAATTAAATTTATACGGAATTAAAATAACTTCTTTTTGATTTAGAAGGCTAAAAAGTTAAGATTTACGCCTCCTATCTTCTAATCCTCTTATCCTCCTAATATTAATGGTGGTGTGGTTCCTCTACCGCCGCGCTGATATAAGATGCCGTCAAAATACAAAACACAAACGCTTGAATGAACGCCACCAATAATTCAATTGCCATCATAAAAAGCGTGAGCGGTACTGCCATCACCGTACCAATAATACCTCCACCAAGATTCTCTCCAGATTGTCCAAAAATAAAAATCATACCCACAAAAATCACAATCACGACGTGCCCAGCCGTAATGTTTGCGAAAAGTCGCAACATCAAGGTGAGTGGTCGGATGAATAAACCCAGAATCTCTACCGGAGTTAGAATCAAAATTTTTATAATAGCTGGCACACCGGGCATCCACAAAGTGTGTTCCCAGTAATGTCTATTGCCACTTAAATTCACCAAAACAAATGTGAAAAGCGCGAGTGCCATCGTCACTGCGAGATTCCCCGTCACATTCCCACTACCCGGAAAAATCGGCAACTGTCCAATCAAATTCAATCCAAGAATGAAGAAGAAAATAGACATTAAAAAAGGTAAATATTTCTCTGCTTTATGCCCCAGAAACGGCACTGCTACTTCATCTCGAATAAAAATAAAAATCGGCTCTATGAATGACTGTACGCCTTTCGGAGCTTGTCCTTGCCGCTTGTTGTAACCAATTACTACAGTTCTAAATAGCCAGAATAGCAACGCGAACGCCAACAACATGGTAAACACATTCTTCGTAATGGAAAAGTCGTAAAAAGAAGTCACGCCGCCGCCGAGCATTCCGCCATCCCAAGTCGTTTTTTTATCTAATGGGTAGCATTCACCTTTATAAAGCACTTCATATTTATCGCGCTCTTTACCTTTTGCGTCTAACTCCGTTTTATGATTGATACAGTCAATGGCGACTTCGCCGGTTGGAAATTTAGGGTCGGGTACGCGCATCACCCAGCCATCGTACAGCACATATTTGTCTACCGCTTTCTCGCCTGTTCCATGCTCACCAATGCCAAATTTGCTTGACATAAATACAGAAAGCCCTTGCGTTGGCGCGTACAAAATACAAGGCAATGGAATGTGAATAGAACTACCAATGGAAAAGACGTTGGCATCGCCGATGTGGTGAAAAGCAGTGGTGGCAGGGTCAAAGCCCTCTTCTACATCCTCGTGGCACTCACAGCCGTGTGGTTCGGTGGCAGCTTGCTCGTGCGTGGCTGTACCGTTTTGTTCTTCCGTCTGGTTCTCCTGCGCCGTGGCACTAGTCAGAAACCCAGCAAATAGTAGTATTATGAATAGGAAATTGCGCATTGTTCCGTTTCTCCTTTACCTTTTTTTCAAAGCCGTGCAAAAGTAAGCAGTAGCATTGGATTAACAAAGCGGAATTTTTCTTTTTTACAATTCAATGATGCTGGAAAGGCTGAAAAACAGGAAGTTATACCCAGATAATTCAAAATAAAACTATAGCAAATTGCCTATTTGGATTCAAAAAAAGAAAAAAGTTTGCAATAAAAAAGAGGATGCCAAATTATGATTGGGAAGCGTTCTAAAATACAAAATGTGGAATAATTAAATTTATTCTTCAAAAAGAAGTTCGTCCGTTTGCAATTCTGGCTTTTCGGGGAACACCACTTTCTTATAAATCTGCGCTACGGAAATATCAAATTCCGCAATGTGTATCGTTTGCTCCAACTTATTTACATACGTATTTTCCCATTTATTGGAATTTCCGATTCGATTATAAATGTCAATATAAGGTTTATGCTGTGCAATCATAAAATATTGCTGTAAAGAAGGAATTTCGCGGTAACATTCCCACTTATCGAATTTATCTTTACTCGCTGTCGTATCTGACAACATTTCAATAAGCGTATAGGGGTTCATAGTCGCCTTCATGCGCGGCTTCAATTGTCGAAACTGCTGCTCTCCTTTTATGAAAACTATATCTGGATAATAATTCAAATTACAAGCCGATACGTGAATCATTCGTTCGCTTGAATAAGCTAAATAATCCGCATCTTCAATTAAAATACCGGGTTCGCGTATTAAGTTAAAGATAATTTGACCATGAAGTTCTGAAGTGTAGCCCATAGGTATAATCATTCCATTATAAAAATAATGTCGCTGCTCGGCGTTGTATTCAAACTCCGCGTATTCTTCTAACGTATATCGTTTTTGCGAAACGGCTGTCATGGTTTGGTTGTGTTTGTATGTCAATGTGTTTGTGTGTTAATGTCAAACACCACATTATAGAATTCAAAATTAATAAAATTTCACCAAAAAGTAAAGTCCAAGAACTACGCGTATTGGCAAATCAGCATAACTTGTCCCGTAAAGCGGGATTAGCAAATCAGCATATTGCTGCTAATCATCCAATTCCTCCACCTCTACCTCTGCAAAACTATCCGGTGCCACATTATTTCGTACAAAATTGCACCACTTGCAATCCGACTTTCCACAGCCTTCATAGAACTCGTGGTTTTGAATTTTATCATATACTTCTTTAGAAAGTTGGCGCACCAAGGCTACATCTTGCGGCGCAATTTCTATTTCCATATCCTTAAATCTTCCTTTTCCATCAGGGTCTACCCAACTAATAACGCCTGTATTTACGCGCCGTGCGCCTCGGTCAAAACTTTCATATAATATTTTATAAAATACCAATTGTCGCCAATAATTCCCGCCGTATGGGTGCTGTTCACTTGGAGCGCGTAGTTTATTGGGCTCTATTTCGCCCGTTTTATAATCCACGACGATTGTTTTCAGATTCTCATGTAATTCTAATTTATCAATCGCGCCAGTCAACGGTACGCCCTCTACTTCTACATTTCTGATAGTCAATTCAATACGTACATTTTTATGCCAATGATGAATGTTCTTTTTATAATAAGCGGATAAATGTTGCCGTCCCATTTCTAATCGCCGCTCGTACTCGTGCCGCGAAAAATTACCTCGCGAACGTTGCATTTCTTCTTCAAAATATTGCACCAAATTTTGTTCTGCTGGAAATCTTTTGTCCGGTTCCAAACTCATTTTTTCAAACAAGCGACGCAGTGCGTTATGCACCGCTGTTCCATAAATTGCGGATTCACTTTCAGTAATGGGAGCTTTCAGTACATCTTCATAATAAAATCCGAGCGGACATTTCAAATATTGATTCAATGAGGAAATACTGAGTTTAAAATTTTCCAACAAACGCTGCACAGTCGCACGGTCTTGCGGCGGCAAAATCGGCACAGGCATTTCCGTCAATTGCAAAATTTGATATTCCAATAAAATAGCTTCCGGCACTTCTTGCGCTTCTACCTTTAATTGCTCATTTTGCAAAATCTCATCTACAAAAATAGTTCGCTGCAAATCTTTTCCATTTCTATCTTGCTGACTGTAAGACAATTGCAAATATTCCTTTGCGCGCGTCATCGCCACATAAAACAGTCGCCGCCGCGCTTCCAGTGCATCTTCTTCACCCGAAAAAGTCAACGTATCGGGCATTGGAAAGCGGTAATGATTGCCACGAGCCGCCGGTTCCCAACTATCTTTCACACAATCTAACAGAAAAACCCGCTGAAATTCCAAGCCTTTTGCGCTGTGTGCCGTGACGAGATTTACGCCTTTCTCCGCAACCGTCACTTTATTTAATCCAATAGCCAAGCGATTGGCATCCATACTACGCAGCATATCAAGCAGTTGTCGCAAGGTCAGCCGCGGATTTCGCTCGGTTTCTGCTTGTACAAAATCAAAAAAAGTCTTGAGTACTTGCAACAACCACGTTTTATCTGGATGCTCCAATACCCATTTTAATAAACCACTTCGATTGATAATTTTTTCTAATAAGGAAGGTAGGCTCGCGCCGGTCGCATCGTGTAGCCAATTGTCCGTCAACTGCGCCCATTGCAAAAGCAATTCTGTTCGTTCCAAATTTAATTTTGATAATAAATGCTCGTCTCTTAAAACATCCCGCCAGCGCGGACGAGTTTCTTGTCCAAACGAAGCAATATATACACTTACATTCGCAACATCAGCCGGTAAAATATTTAAAAAATTGAAATGTAAAATCCGAAATAGCCAGTGTTCACCACTATGCGATTGCTGTAATTCATCTTGTAAATATTCTAAAATCTCGCGCACATTGCGAATGAGCGGCAAATCCAGTACATTGACTTTACGTTTGGTATTGTAAGGAATGCCTTTTTTCTCAAGGAGCGCAATTAAATTTTGAGCCTGTTTATGTCTTGCATAAATAACCGCAATTTCTTCTAATGAAAAACCTTCTGACTGCCACTGTTCGATTTGCTGCACAATGGCAGCTTCCTCCTGCGTACGATTTGGATAGGCAATAATTTTCGGTACAATGTCTGATTTTGCAAATTGGGGATGCCGACCAACTAATTGCTTTTCAATGCCTAAATTGCTCAAGCTGTTTACAATACGAATTTGATTATTATAAATCAACGCATTGGAAGTATCCAGAATAAATTGAGAAGAGCGATAATTTTGGCGCAATAAAACCAACTTGATATCCAATTCATAAGTTGCATAAAAATCTGTCAGATTCTTTAACCGCGCCCCTTGAAATTCATAAATAGACTGGTCGTCATCGCCAACGATAAAAACATTTGGGTTATCCCAATACTCAATCAGCTTCCGCAAAATATTATTTTGTGCGCCATTCGTATCCTGATATTCGTCCACCAAAAAATAAAGATAGCGTTCTTGATAATTGAGCAAAAGGGCTTCGTTCTCTTCAAATGCGCGTAACACCCACAAAATCATATCATTATAATCATACCGCCGCGTCTCTTCCATCGCTTGTTGAAAAGCGGGATATAATGCCGCTGCCGCTTTGAGCCGCTCCATGCGTTCGAGCGTATCGTCAAATTTCGCTTGCTTCAGTTCTCCTTTTTTGAATGTGCCTCGCGTGACTTGGTACCTATATTCTTTGCGATTGGGTAAATCATTCAAATACGTATCTATTTGATTGTGAACGTATTCCACTGTCCAATCTTCGGTTTTCATGCGCTGAAACAAGTCATATAAGTGACTTTCGTAAAAATAAGCATCTGTTTGTCCACGCTTGAGCGGATGCGACACATTTAATTTATCTATCATGCGACGAATCATTTCAATCCGCTCCAAATCGCTCACCGGTTCCAACTCATGCCGACCAAATAACTCTA
The DNA here is from genome assembly GCA_964549655.1 of uncultured Saprospiraceae bacterium. Lineage (GTDB taxonomy): Bacteria > Bacteroidota > Bacteroidia > Chitinophagales > Saprospiraceae > JADJNW01. The sequence continues at coordinate 11,382 of CAZJXN010000011.1, read as the reverse complement.
AATTATCTTGAATAATATTATTACAAAAAGAATGAAAAGTAAAAATATGTACACGATGTGCCTCAGGACCAATCAATTGCAATAAACGCTGCCGCATGGCACGTACACCAGAATCGGTAAATGTAAGGCAAAGAATATTTTGTGGCTGCGTATCTGTTTCTAATAAAATGCGCCCAATCCGCGCCGCCAAAATGTGTGTCTTCCCCGTGCCGGGACCCGCGATGACCAGCACCGGACCTTCGATGTGGTCCACAGCTTCGCGCTGCTCGGCATTGAGGCGTTCGAGTTCACGTAAGAAAGATTCGTTGTACTTTTGTAAAACTTGCAATGTTGGATATTGAGTTGAATGCGTACTTTAGCGGACTTCCAAAATTAAACATTTAAACAACAAATTTTTAGGGCAGGAAGGTTTCGAGGTGTTTATTTTGAAGGCTTCATCCATCAGTATTTTTATCCCAGTGGCAAAACTCGAATACGTTGTTTGGCTTCCTGCAATTTTAGTAATTTTCCGCACAAATTTTAGAAACATGAACTTACCCGTTTTAGCCACTCAACTCGAAGGCGAATTGCTTACCGATGATTTACACCGCATTCTGTACGCCACCGACGGCTCCATTTACCGAGAGTTGCCACTGGCAGTGGCATATCCAAAGGGCGCGGAAGACATTCGAAAGTTGATTGTTTTTGCAAAAGAAAACAGCTTGACACTAATTCCGCGCACGGCGGGAACCTCGCTGGCAGGACAATGTGTGGGTACGGGCATCGTGGTGGATGTGTCGAGATATATGAACGAAATTTTAGAAGTGAATGCGGCAGAGAGTTGGGTGCGGGTGCAGCCGGGCGTGATTCGGGATGAGTTGAATGTATTTTTGAAGCCGTATGGCTTGTTTTTTGGTCCAAATACCTCGACGGCGAACCGCGCGATGATTGGCGGGATGGTCGGAAATAATTCGAGCGGAACGACGAGCATCAAGTACGGTGTGACGCGCGACCATGTCATGGAATTACAGACGATTTTAAGTGATGGCTCGAATGTTGTTTTTAAAAATATTTCTATAAATGAATTTCAAGAAAAACTAAATGGAAATGGTTTAGAAAGTAAAATTTATCAGCAAGTTTATAATGAATTGAGCCCGCCGGAAGTGCAGGAAGAGATTCTACGAGAGTTCCCCAAACCCAATATTCACCGGCGGAATACGGGTTATGCAGTAGATGAGTTGTTGAAATCAAATTTATTTACAGAAGGCGGAACAGATTTTAATTTTTGTAAACTCTTAGCAGGCTCGGAAGGGACGTTGGCGTTTACAACCGAAATAAAATTACACGTAAACAAGTTGCCACCGCCGGAAGAGGCGACGGTTTGTGCACATTTTGCAACCTTGTCGGAATCGTTGGAAGCGACGCTTGTGGCGATGCGGCATCAGCCGTATGCGTGTGAATTGATGGATAAATTCATTCTAGATTGTACAAAAGAGAATTTGGAACAGCAGAAAAATCGGTTTTTTCTGCAAGGTGATCCAGAGGCGATTTTGATTATTGAATTTCGAGGCGAGACGCGCGAGGAAGCAACGGCAGCGGCGAATGCGATGATTGCAGATATGAATATAGAAGGTTATGGTTATGCGTTTCCCATTGTTTACCCGCCGGATGTAAAAAATGTAATGGCACTGCGAGCGGCGGGTTTTGGCGTGTTGTCAAATGTAAAAAGTGATACGAAGCCACTGGAATTTGTGGAAGATACGGCAGTGGATTTGCCAGATTTACCAGCTTACATTGCAGAGTTTCGGGAATTGATGACGCAGTTTGGACAACAAGCAGTTTATTACGCCCATGCGGGGGCGGGCGAGTTGCACATTCGCCCGACAGTGAATTTGATGACTTCGGAAGGTGTAAAACAGATGCGCGAGATTGCAGAGGCTTCCGCCAAATTGATAAAAAAATATAATGGTTCCTTGAGTGGCGAGCATGGTGATGGACGGGTGCGAGGCGAATTTATTCCATTAATGTTGGGCGAAAAGAATTTTGAATTACTCAAACGAGTTAAACAAACGTGGGATCCGCAGGGCATTTTTAATCCGAATAAAATAACCGGCGCGCCGCCGATGGACGAGGATTTGCGCTACTTACAGGATGTGCCAAAGCCAGAATTTGATACTATTTTTGATTTTTCAGAAACGGGTGGGATTTTACGGACGGCGGAAAAATGCAGCGGTTCTGGCGATTGCCGAAAACTGGCGCACGTGAGCGGCGGCGTGATGTGTCCGTCCTACATGGCGACTCGGAATGAAAAAGACACGACGCGTGCACGAGCGAACGCTTTACGCGAATTTTTGACTCGGAGTGAAAATGGCGAAAATCGCTTTGCACACAAGGAATTAAAAGATGTAATGGATTTATGTATTTCGTGTAAAGGTTGCACCTCGGAGTGCCCATCGAATGTAGATATGTCCACGCTGAAAGCAGAATTTTTACATCAATATTATAAAACGCATGGCGTACCGATGCGAGCGAAAGCTTTTGCAAATATTGGCACATTAAACGGCTTGGCGGCGCGAATGACAGGCATAAGTAATTTCTTTTTGACGAATTCCATTACAAGCAATATAATGAAACGGTTTTTGGGTGTAGCGAAAGAACGGTCGCTGCCAGCGTTGTCAAAAATTACATTAAGAAAATGGTATAATAAAAATAAAAATCGCTTACAAACTGGCAGCCCGAAAGGCAAAGTCTATCTTTTCTGTGACGAATTTACAAATTACAACGACGCGCACATCGGCATCAAAGCCATCGAATTATTGACAAAATTGGGCTATGAAGTCGAAATGCCAGCACACGCCGAGAGCGGTCGGGCGCATATTTCCAAAGGTTTGCTACCGCAGGCGCAGGAGATGGCGAAGCAAAATGTAAAGATTTTTAAAGATTTAGTAAATGAAAATACGCCGCTGATTGGCATTGAACCCTCCGCCATTTTGAGTTTTCGAGATGAGTATCCGAAGTTGGTAGCCCCGGAAGACCAAGCGGCGGCAAAGGAGTTAGGTAAAAATGCGTTGCTGATTGAAGAATTTATTGCACGAGAAATACGTAAAGGCAACATTACATCCGAATCCTTTACAAAAACAGAAAAACGGGTTTTATTACACGGACATTGTCATCAAAAAGCATTAGCGAGCGTAGAAGTAAGTGCTTGGACAGTTGGATTGCCAGAAAATTATTTGGTAGAAGTGATTCCTTCCGGCTGCTGCGGCATGGCAGGGTCGTTTGGTTATGAAGCAGAACATTATGATGTAAGTATGCAGATCGGAGAATTGGTGCTGTTCCCAGCAGTTAAAAATTCTAAAAATGATGTAATAATTGCTGCTCCAGGCACGAGTTGTCGGCATCAGATTCTGGATGGCACGGGGCGGAAGGCGTTGCATCCGGTGGAGATTTTGTGGGAAGCTTTGATTTGACTAAGAGACTTAACACTTAGTGACCAAGTGCAGAACATTAAGCAGCGTATAAAAGGCAAGCGGCAATATCTTCTTCTTCTAAAAACGGATAGTCTTCTTGCAATTCCTCGAAAGTCAGACCAGCGGAAAGCGATTTTAATAAATGTTCAACGGTGAGCCGAGTGCCACGACTGGTGGGCTTGCCAACATAATTGCTGGATTGGTAGTAATTCGATTTAATAGATTGACTTCCTGCGTAACGGTCATTTTTTTACTTTTTACAAATATAACGAATTTCTGGCTTTTATATCAATATGTTTTCAAAATTTTCATCAAAACAATTTCCAATAATTTAACGCACTTCCTGCAACTTTTAGTTAAATATTGCATCCTTAACACTAAATTAAGATTGCATTTGTAACTATCTGCTAACTTTGCATTATATCTGTATAAAATTTCAACACACCTCAATACCCTTTCCGATGAAACTCAAGGCGATTCTCATTTCACTTCTTGTCATTGCAGCAGTGGCGACTGGCTGGTTTTTATTGAAACCCTCGCAAACGAAAAAAGAAAACATCCAACTCAGTACGCGCGTCAAAAAAGGCGATTTCAAAGTAAAAGTGACGGCAACGGGCGAATTGCAAGCCAAACGCTCCGAGAAAATTGTGGGTCCACAAGGAATGCGCACCGTGGGTATTTGGCAAACGAATATTACGGACTTGATAGCCGAAGGAACCGTAGTGAAAGCGGGTGAATACGTGGCTACCCTTGATAAAACGGAACTCACCAATAAAATGCGCGATGCGCAAACCGAAATTGATAAAATTCTCACGCAGCTCGAACAAGCGAAAATTGATACAGCAATAGAAATGCGGGGCTTGCGCGACCAATTAGTCAATTTGCAATTTCAAAAAAAGGAAAAAGACCTCCAACTCGAACAAAGTAAATACGAGCCGCAAAGCGTCATTCAGCAAGCTAAAATTGACTTGGAACGCACCGAGCGCGATTATCAACAGTTATTGCAAAAAGCGGAATTGACCCGAGAAAAATCGCAGGCAAAAATCTCAGAAATTAATACTTCACTTCGCTTGAATCAAGACAAATTCGGACGCTTGTCGGAACTGGCAGGACAATTTACCGTCATGGCGCCTAAAGATGGAATGGTCATTTATGCTCGCAGTTGGGATGGAAGTAAAGTAACGCCAGGTTCGCAGCTAAATGCGTGGGACCCAACAGTGGCGGAGTTGCCGGATTTAACGGAAATGATTTCCAAAACATATGTCAACGAAGTAGACATCAGCAAGGTGCAAAAAGGACAAGAAGTGAAGCTCAAAATTGACGCTTTTCCCGACCGTACCTACACCGGAAAAGTAATTCAGGTAGCAAATATCGGCGAGCAGTTAAAAGATTATGATGCCAAAGTTTTTGAAATTATTATACAAGTAAATGAAAGTGATTCTATAATGCGCCCGGCAATGACGACCGGTAATGAAATCGTGACGTATGTGCATAAAAATGTATTATTTATTCCAATCGAAGCGTTGCAAAGTGATAGTCTGCCATTTGTTTATAAAAAACAGGATGGTAAAACAGTGAAACAAGAGGTGATTACCGGTGATGGAAATGACGATGAAGTAATTGTAACGTATGGTTTGAATGCCGATGACGAAATCTTACTGGTCATACCCAAAGAAGCCGAAAAACTGACGTTTGTACCATTGCCAAAGAAAATTAAAGAGGACATCCGCAAAAAACAGGAAGCCGAGCGCAAAAAACGCGAAGCCGAAGCCCTCGCCCGTAGCAAGCAAGTACCCGAGGAAAATCTGCAATCTCAAAGTGGTGGCGGTGGTGGTATGATTATCATTAATTAATTAGATGCCAGATAGTTAGACGCCAGATGCTAGGCTTTTTTTAACCGCAGAGGTTTCGCAAAGGACGCTAAGTCCTACATTGCGCTCTCTGCGAAAAATCTCTGCGCCCTCTGCGGTTAAAAATATAGTGCGGGCAAAAATCTCCGTGTTGAAAAATAATTTTTATGCAACGACTTCTTTTTAATTTTCTCCTCGCTATGGAAGCCGTGCTGGCCAATCGCTTGCGCGCACTCCTCACCGGCATGGGCATTTTGTTTGGCGTAGCGGCAGTGATTGCAATGTTGGCGATAGGCACAGGTGCAAAGCAATCCATTCTCGACCGCATGAAGCTCATTGGTACGAATAATATTGTCATCAAAGCGATTATTCTGGAAGAAGACGATCAAGCAAAAGCGCAGCCGGCTGCCAACAATAACTCAGGCGGAGCAGGAAAAGAAAACAATAAAAAACCTTGGTCGCCGGGCTTGACGATGGCAGATTTGCAAGCGATTGAAAATGTGCTGCCGCAAGTAGAACAAATCAGTGCCGAAATCGTGCTGCCCACTTCCCTCATTGAAGACGGTAAATTGGAAAAAGGACGCTGTGTGGGCGTGACCAACGCTTTTTTTGAATTGAATAACCTCAACCTCAGTCAAGGGCAATTTTTTCACGAATCGCATTTGCAAAGCGGTCGCCCGGTGTGCATCATTGGTAAAAATATTCAAACGCGTTTCTTTCCGAATGAGCCGCCCATTGGTAAAAAAATAAAAGCTGGTAATAGTTGGTTGACGATTGTTGGGGTATTAGAAAAACGAAACGCCAGTTCCGAAAGCTTGGAAAATTTGGGTATTCGCGATTATAATGACGATGTGTACGTACCGGTTTCGACGGCTTTGTTGCGTTTTAAAAATCGAGCAACCATTACCAAAGCAGATATCGGCGGTGGCAATCAGTTTTTTGGTAATAATGACAATCAAAAGAAAAAGGACGATAATTATCACCAACTCGACCGAATGGTCGTGCGGGTATCCGACTCCAAATACCTACGCGGTGCTGCCGATGTGACTGCCCGCCTGCTCAAACGGCGACATCACGATATCATAGATTTTGAAATAGAAGTGCCGGAGTTATTATTAGAAGAGCAACAAAAAACGCAAGAAACATTCAACTTTGTTTTGGCAGCCATTGCAGGTATTTCACTACTTGTGGGCGGTATTGGTATTATGAATATCATGTTGGCGACTGTAATGGAACGTATTAAAGAAATCGGGGTGCGGCGCTCGCTCGGCGCTACGCAACAAGATATTACGCAACAATTTCTATTTGAAGC
>CAZJXN010000011.1:0-4671 GCA_964549655.1 uncultured Saprospiraceae bacterium | reverse complement strand
CCCAACAACCCGATACCTTTCGCCTCACCCTCGAGCAAGTGGTACAAATCGCCCAAAGCGACGCGCCAGACGTGCAACTCGCCAAAACGCGCCTCAGTAATTTTTATTGGCAGTACCAATCCTTTAAAGCAGATTATAAACCTTTAATAGCATTTAATGCTTTTTTACCAAATTTGAATCGTTCTATCCAATCTATTACACAGCCGAACGGTTCTATAATTTTTAGGCGACAAGCTTTTATGAATAATAATGTTGGATTTTCCGTTCGACAGGACATCGGTTTGACGGGCGGTTCGGTTGCCATTTATTCTGGTTTGAATCGTTTGGATATTTTTGGCACTGCTGGCTTTTCTAATGAAACTTCCTATTTATCCAGTCCCATTTCGATAGAATTGACACAACCAGTTTTGGGTTATAATGCGTTGAAATGGAATAAACAAATTGAACCGCTGCGCTATCAGGAAGCCAAACGCGCGTACTCCGAAGACATGGAAGTAGCGGGTTATAACGCCGTGCAATTATTTTTTGATATCCTCATCGCCCAACTCAATGTAGAAGCCACCTTGCAAGAAAAATCGAATGCAGATACTTTATATGGTATTTCTACTGGTCGCTTTGATGTAGGTAGAATTGCGGAAACCGAGTTATTACAAATTGAGTTAAGTGTAGCAAATGCCGAAAATTCCATTGCACAATCTACCCTGAATTTACAATCGAGCATGGAGCAGTTGCGCAATTTTCTGGGTATTCAAAAAGCAGCGCGTTTTGAAATGATTCCGCCCACGGAATTACCTGATTTTGTGGTTGACCCCGATAAAGCCTTACAATTTGCCTTACAAAATCGCAGTATAATTATCGCGCTGGACCGCCGTTTGCGCGAAGCCGAACGAGACGTTGCGCAAGCAAAAGGCACGACCGGACCCCAAATAAGCGTGAATGCCGCTTTTGGTTTGCAACAAACCTCTACTACTTTTTCTGATGCTTACCAAAATCCACTCGACCGCGAACAATTGACGATTGGTCTGGACATTCCCATCGCCGACTTCGGCAAAGCGAAAGCCCGCCGCGAGATCGCCAAATCCAATCTTGCTTTAGAACAACTCAATGTTTCGCAAGAACGCGTCAACTTTGAGCAAAATATCCTCCTGAAAGTCAAGCAGTTCGACCTCGTGCGCAGTCAAGTGCAACGCGCGTTACGTGCCTACGAAGTCTCCCGCAAGCGCCAAGAAATGACTCGAAATCGGTATTACATTGGTAAAATTGGCATCACGGATCTCAACATTGCTGTTCAGGAACAGGAAGCTGCTCGCCGAAATTATATTGGCTCATTACGCAGTTTTTGGGAATCGTATTATGATTTGCGACAAAGTACGTTATATGATTTTGCGAATGATCGCTCGCTGGTAACGCTGCCGGATGGGTATTAGTGCCTGCGGCGTTATGGGGATTGGTTATCTGGGATTTATTGCGATGAAAACCTCGCGATTCGTGGAGAATGACGAGGTTTTTTGTTTTCTATACTTTCCTGCTTCTGTGAAAATGTTATATACCATCAGGCAAGATGTTACATAGCATCTATAAAGATGTTGTAGAGGTTCAACGTTCAATCTATACAGGTTCAATAAAGATGCTATAGAGGTTCTTACTTGATACTACTTAGGTTCTTTTCTGCTGCTATATAGGTTCAACAAAGATGCTATGGAGGTTAAAGGTGTAAGCTATACAGGTTCAATAAAGATGCCTTTTAGGTTTTTATTTCATGCTATACAGGTAATAGAGAGAACCTGTATAAGTTCTTGCCTGAACCTTCATAGGTTCAACGCATAACCTATATGGGTTCTTAAAGTTACCTCAATAGGTTCTTAAAGTTACCTTAATAGGTAGAAATTGGGCATTTGTTAATTTTAAGGATGTGATAAAATTATTTACCTTTATTGCAAAAATTTGAAGGGTTTTATGAGTGAACTAGACCAGCTTTATCAGGAATTCTATACACAAGTGACCGCTAAGATTGCAGATGATTTTGAACTATTTAAAAATGATCGTCCTGGATTTAAGGAAAAAGCAATTATTAAAGAGTTTAAAGATAAAATATCAAAAACTACCGAAAGTATAATTGCCTCTTACGAATATGTCGAAGTCAATAAAATAGATTACGGTTTGAATAAGCAAAGGAATGAAACCTCTTTTCGACATATATTGGTCTCTCAATTTAGGCATCATCAAAAGGAGACATATGATTCTAACCCGATGGGAAATTTTCTACAACACAATTTAGATGAAATTACAAAAAAAGCGAGGGATAAAAGTATAGAAAATGAGCAAAATAGTATATCACTGGAAGGAGGAGGTTGGATTATTCCCCCCAATAAAGAGTTAGTAAAGATTATTGCAGCAGTTAATGCTTATGACGATTTCAATGAAAAATTAAGTCCATCATTACAAGATCAAACTCAATTTTCTAAAACCATGCCTGTAAAACAAACCCTACGTAAATGGCTCGCCGATGGCGAAAATGACCGCGTTGTTGATGCGCTGCAAACCATTGCCAACAAATTTGGTGATAAGTATTTTGTAAATAATGTTACCTCAATAGCAGGACGCTTCAATGGCATCAAACGAGATCGTCAAAAAGGTGTCATCAGTGACGAATTTTACAATATTCAACTCAATCAAATTCGTCAGGCACTGCAAGATGTGATTGAAGATGTGCCAGCCAATGCCACACTGGACATCCTATCTTTTCCTGATGATTCGACAGGCACTACGCCGTTAGGAAATACCGGAAATGTAACGCAGCCTAAATCCGTTGATCCACAGCCGAAAATGCCTACCATTGCTGATGACACAAATAAGCCACCTACCACAAATGCCAACATTCCCTGGATAGTCGGTTTAGTGTTGCTGATAGGCGCCACCCTGTTGGCAGCGATCATTCCTTGTCCCAGTCCATTTTTGTCCAATGCGACCCAGATTTTACTGGCAGTAGGCGCGGCAGGCATCGCCACGATTTTGCCCGGTTTGTTCAGCATAGACGTGCAAGGCATCAAAGCAGGTAGCGCCATTGGCGTGTTTGCATTGGTGTATTTGGTCAACCCGGCGAAAGCGATGGAGGATAATAGCCGATGTAATAAAGAGCCTTTTGAATTTACCATCAATTTACAACCAAACCCCGAAATAAACATTTCCAATCAATATCCAAAGCTCGAAAACGCGACTTTACAAATCTGGACTGGCAATGACTGGAAACCTGCGGCGATAGATGCCAATAACCTCGCTCGTTATTTCTCGCTGCCTGGCGATTATAAAAACCAAAAAGTAGCGGTAAAATTGATAGGCAAATATTGGTCCCTGAAAGCAGACTCCGTGCAGTTGAGTGGAAAAAGTCAAACCTTGACAATCGCACCAGACGGAAAGTTGGGTAAAATTGAAGGGAAAGTGCGCAGCACGGATGGCACTATTTTTCTGCCAGGCGTAGCAATTGAAATAGAAGGCGTATTAGATACGACTGACACTCGTGGCAGCTTTGCCATCCAAATTCCACCGGACAAACAGAAAACACGTTACCTCTACACTGCACAGAAAAAAGGCTACGCGTCAGAAACCGAACCTTTTGATTTTGATGGCGAACCGATTGAAATTCGTTTGAAAAAGTAATAAATTTGTGCTTCGAGTCCAGTTTTCCGAAATCTCGAAGATTTCGGAAAACTAGAACGGGAAAACTAGAATAAAAACTTAAAAACCATTCCCCATGAGAAATTTATTGGTCTTGTGTTTCTTTCATGCAGCCCTCAGCCTGTCGGCGCAAACTAAAATCATTGGCTTCGTAAAACTCCAAAGCAGCAGCAATCAGTCCTTGAAAAATGCCGAAGTGTGGGCAATCGGCGCAGCTTCTAAGCCCTTGCGCTTCAGCAATGACAAAGGTTATTTTGAACTGGAATTTCCCAATAAAAAAGTCGGCGACATCATTCGCGAAATTTCGGTTACGCTGGACGGCTATGAAGTAGTGAACAAAAAAGACCTCGAAAGCTACGGGCTGCTCCGCCAACCCGACGATGACCCGCTCATCATTGTGCTGTGCAAACAAGGTACTTATCGCAAAGCAGCAGCGGATTACTACCAAACGATTTACAGCACCAGCGAAACGGAGCTACTCGCTAAAAAGAGCCGCCTCGAAAATCCTTCGGAAAACAAACCAAAAAACGACGCCGCGCTACAACAGCAATTAACCGACATCAACGAAAAACTGAAAAGCCTGCCCCAAGTAGCCGAAGCTGCCGCCGACTACTTCGCCAAAATAGACCTCGACCAGGCAACCCAACTCCAAAAGAATGCCTTAGCGGAGTTGGAAAAAGGGAATATCCAAGCTGCCTTAGATGCCATGCCCGAGGAGGTAATGGACAAAAACATGGCAGCCGCCCAAAAACGCAAGCAACAACTCGAAACCCAACTGGCGGAGACCAAGCAGGTCATCCAGCAAAACATCGAGAACTATCTTTTCAAAGCAAGACTCTATGTATCAAATGGGGATTATGCTGCTGCCGAGCGACTCTACGAAAAAGCTATCGCTGCCGACACCACCAACATCGAAAACCTATACGACTACGCCGTCTTCCTTGAAAATAGCAACCGCTACGATAAAGCCCTGCTGTGGCTACAAAAAGTGACGAC
>CAZJXN010000010.1:0-61574 GCA_964549655.1 uncultured Saprospiraceae bacterium | reverse complement strand
ATTTAATCCTACGAATCATGGGTTCAGACAATTTTCCGCAGAAAGCGTAAAGTAATGAGCGAATCATATTCCTCGCAAAAATCATAAAAATCACAGTTCAGACATCAATGCGCCGCTTTCTCCCTCGGCGGAGTACTGGCGTGAAACTCGTGTTGAATACGATTCGCATAGTCATTCAATAATTGCAATGTATATTTCCTTGATTTACAACGTATAATGAGTCCGATATGATACTCCTTGCGCATGCGCCACACGATTTCATCCTCCCTGAAACTGCTGTCATCGGGATGTTGGAATCGGGAAAGCGAAACGATAATGCCTGCAGGCTCTTTCGTCACCGTTGGAAGTTGGTAAGGAATATCTTTCGCCAATGCGTCTTCAATACGCGCCCATTCTGCCCAGAGATTGATACCAGAAGACATTTCCACCATTTCAGCGATATGCGCCCCGCCTACTCGCGAGGCAGTTTCCAAAAAATAAAATTTGCCGTCCTCATGGCATTTAATAAATTCCGTATGCGAGGCACTCGCACGCATTCCAAACGCTTTCATCACGTCAGCATTGAGTTTTTGCAGGGCTTTATCATCTTTGCTACCAAAATCTACCGTTGCAGAGCGGAAAATGCCGCCACCGTGTGCGACTTCCAGCGGCGTGTTCACATATTGCGAGACGCGACAGAAAATAACTTTACCCTCAATACTCAAGGCATCCGCGTGATAGACATCGCCGGGTTTGAATTGTTCTATTAAAAAATTATGACGGTCATTGCCTATTTGCTCCAACACTTGCCAAAGTTGCTCCGCAGAATACACTTTAATAATGCCGACAGCCGAGGCTTCGGTACGCGGCTTCACGACCCAAGGCGGCGACACGCGCTGGCTATATTCATGAATTTGTTGGTCATTGAAAAGTGGACTAAATGCAGGTACTGAAATGCCGTGTTCCTGTGCGCGCATCCGCATGGCGAGCTTGTCGCGGAAGTAACGAGCAGTAGTAGCGCCCATGCCCGGTATGCGAAAATGCTCCCGTAAATACGCACCTTTTTCCACATCAAAATCATCAATGGAGATGATACGGTCAATTTGGCGGCTGCGCTTTAAGTAAGCTAATCCTTGCAAAATGATGTGGAGATTTTCGGGCGTGTTGGTATCGTGTTCTACATAAAAAACCTCATCAATCGAATCCCGGGGCCAAGGCTCGTGTTCAAGGGATTTTTTGGTAATCAGGTACACAGTATTGCCTGCATCCTTGCAAGCACGGATGAAATCAATTCCTTTGAAGAAAGTCGCTATACATAAAAAAGTCATGAGTTAAGTAGGTTTTAAGTTTCTTGTTGCTCTTATGATGTTGACTGTTTGGGGTTTAAAGTTATTTGTTTGACATTTCTAAAGTCTATTGTCTGACATCTGGCATCTATAAATCTGGCATCTCCTTCTTTTCTTTAAAATTCTCTAAAAATTCGACCAACAATCGGATACCGAAAGCGGTGGCACTTTTTTGAGCAGAGAATTCGGAGTCTCCAAAAGCCGTACCTGCAATGTCGAGATGCGCCCATGCGGGGTGATTTTCGATAAAAACTTCCAGAAATTTAGCGGCTGCAATGCCTCCGGCTACTGGTTTCCCACTGATATTGCGCACGTCGGCTACGTCAGATTTTACTTCTTCTTTATACACATCCCAGAGCGGCAGTCGCCATACACGCTCTCCAAATCGCTCGCCAGCCTCAAAAAGCTGACTCGCCAATTCATCATTATTAGCAAACAGACCAGCAGCGTGATAGCCAAAAGTGCGCACGATACTTCCCGTGAGGGTAGCCAAATCAATCAACACATCCGGCTGGAAATTACGAGCCACATAGGAAAGTCCATCTGCCAGAATGAGCCGACCTTCTGCATCCGTATCAATGACTTCAATGGTTTTGCCACTGTACGAGCCAATGACATCGCTCGGTTTGATAGAATCCGCATCCACACTATTTTCGGTAGCTGGGATAACGCCCATGACATGAACTGGTAACTCTAACTTTGCAATCGCTTCCAACGTACCTAACACAGCTGCCGCACCGCCCATATCGCTTTTCATCAGATGCATACTCGCAGCGGGCTTGATGGATAGACCGCCTGTGTCGAACGTAACGCCTTTGCCGACCAATCCTACTTTTTGAAACGACTTGCCTTTGGGTTTATATTCTAAAATGATAAAAACTGGTGGATTCGGACTGCCTTGATTAACAGCAATTAAAGCGTGCAAGCCATTGGATTCAATCTGCTTTTTATCCCAAATTTCGACCCGATAATTATATTGTTTGCCAGATGCGATTGCCCAATCAGCTAAATCGGCAGGAATTTTTTTGTTGCTTGGCGCATTGACTAAATCATACATTTGCAACTGCGTCTCGGCGATGGCTTGTGCGCGTTTTGCAGCAGCTTGTGCCAATTCGACCGATTCCTTTTCAATAAAAATATGAATTTCCGCCTCTTTTGTTTCTAAGGGATGCTTTTCGGAGTTGGTCGTTTTAAAACGTCCTAACTGATATGTCCCTAATAAAAGTCCATTGACCGCCGCTTCTATCCATTGGGTTTGAACGCCAATTACATTATCATGCAAAAAGCTAATACCGATGGGCGAAGTGATTTTCTGGCGCATTTTGTGCGAAAAACTTCGGAACGCTTTTAAGACATCTGCGAATTGCGGTTTTGCACCTAAGCCTAGCAAATAAATCCGTTGATGCTGCAAATACAGCGTATGAATTTCACCTAATTCTGCTTTAAAATCTTGTTTTAATAAGCTGACATCCATTCCGGTGGCAGTGCCGATGGCGTTTAAAGTTGCCTCGTGTACGCCATTGCCCACTACGGGTACAATCAGTGCTGGCGGTAAAGTGTCAAGGGTAGAAAAAGTCAAAAATTTCATATCGGCTGTGTCGTTTGGGATTCGTGATTGAAAAATAGCCACTCTACTGCTTTCGGGAATTCTTCTCCCCAGCGGACTTCGTTGTGCTTTCCGTGGGGGTCAACAGATAAATGAAACTCTGTATCCACGCCCGTTCCTTGTTTTTTTAAGGCTTCTATAAACCGCTTCATATTCGGAACCATGTAAGAGCCTTCCTCGCCGCCGCCGTACAGATAGACTTTGCTATTGAAAGGTTCGTCAAATTGCACCATATTGAAATGAATGTTGGGTGCTACCCACAACGAGGGGGAAAACACCATAAGTCTGCCGTATTCCTCTGGGTACATCAACCCCGCATAAATGCTGATCAAACCGCCCATGGAACTGCCGCCCATACCTGTATGCTCCCGCTCCGGCAGCGTTCTAAAAATTTTATCTACCGTGTGCTTGAGCGTGTCTGCCAGAAAGCGTACGTATTTTTTGCCATCGCCTTTGCCCAAGCGCGTTTGCAGGGAAGGCGTGTATTCTGTAATGCGGTCTTCCGCCGCGTGGTCTATTGCGATGATGATGATGTCGCCTTTGCCGCGTTCCATCAAGGTCGCCAACTTTTTATCTACACTCCAGCTCCCAAAAGGGGCATGGTCGTCAAATAGATTTTGCCCATCTTGCAAGTACAGCACTGGATAGCGACGGTCGGTCTCGTGATAATTGTACGGTAGCAAAGCCGCCACCCGCCTCGTTTTAATGAGCTGTGGTATCTCAAAATCTTCGGAGATAAGCACTTTTTCCGGCAGCAAAGCCGGGTTGAAATTTAATCCTTGTCGCTTCCAATTGGACACATAATCCTGCACCAATTTTTGTTGAGTGTGGAACGTGCGATTGTGCGCTTCATTTCCATACTCGTCTATTTCAAAAGTATCAATACTGCCCCGCGTATATTTGTACTCAAATCCTTGCTGCATTGCCAGCGGCATAGTGAGTTGTAAGTGGTACGTCTGCTCGCCCACTTGCTGAAAACGGAATGCCTCGTCTGCTGGATTCCAATTATTAAAAGCACCGGCAATATAAACAGGCAAATCCGATGCCATCGGGGTTGTTAGTTCAAATACCAAGGTATTATTTTCGATTTGGCTCTCGAGTATTGAGCTATGTTGTATCATGCGTAATCAATTGCTTTTTGAAATGCTAAATGCCTTCAACAATCCTATCGGATTCAAGTTCAATATCAATATATTTAACATAGCAAGCATTCTAACTGGAAAAAGCAACGGGTAAAATTACAAAATTAGATAAGTTTTAATGCGAAACCACCAATTTAGTTTTATCTGTCTAAATTCTATCTTTAGAACCGATTTTAAAGCTATTTTCCAAAAAAATTGAATTTTATTTTATTTTTAGCACCGAAACGAATTTTAAAATCAATGTGCTAATGTGCTGATTTGCTAATACGCGCGAACATAGGGTCATCAGCACAACTTATCCCGTAAAGCGGGATTGACCCATTAGCATATTGACACAACTTGTCCCGCACGGCGGGATCAACACATCAACTTATGAATCCAATTTGGGGTATTGACCTTGGCGGCACGAAAATAGAGGGCGTTATTATTGAAAGCGCTTCCAGTCCGAATGTTTTGGCTCGAATGCGTATTCCGACCGAACAAGAAGGTGGTTATCAGCACATTGTACAACAAATGGGCAAGCTGGTCGAGCTGTTGCGAAAAGAAACCGGACTCACGCCGGAACGCATTGGAATCGGTACGCCCGGCTCGCTCGACCCGACTTCTCAAGTTATGAAAAATTGTAATACGACTGCGTTGAATGGGATGCCGTTGAAAAAAGACTTGGAAGCGGTTTTGAAATTGCCCGTTTTGATGGCGAATGATGCGAATTGTTTTGCGGTGGCGGAAGCTATTTTTGGAAGCGTGCCGGAGCGGGTGCCAAATGCGGAAGTGGTTTTTGGGGTCATCATGGGTACAGGCGTGGGCGGTGGCGTAGTGGTGCGCAACAAAGTCATCAACGGCAGGCAGGGCATCGGCGGAGAATGGGGACATAATTTTTTGGATGAATCGGGCGGTTCGTGCTATTGTGGCTTGAGGGGTTGTGTGGAGCAAGTTATTTCAGGTCCGGCATTGGAGCGGTATTATAAAAGTCTGACCGGCAATGCCTTGAAAATGAAGGACATCGTAGCCGGTGCGGAATCCAATACGGATGAAGCGGCAACGCAGACCATGCACCGATTGACGCATTTTTTTGGAAAAGCGATTGCGAGCATTATCAATATTTTGGACCCGGATGCAATTGTTATTGGCGGTGGCGTGGGAAATATAGATTTGTTGTACACGGAAGGCGTGGAAGTGGCGAAGAAATATGCATTTAATACGGGCATTGACCGACTGGATACGGCGTTTTTAAAACCTAAATTGGGGGATAGTGCGGGGGTGTTTGGGGCGGCACTACTCGTGGCTTAGTTTTTTTTGCACTTTACATAGCCCTCAGAGCGATTTTTTAACCGCAGAGACCGCAAAGTTTTTCGCAGAGGGCGCAGAGAGAATCGCAAAAATCATATAAATCAAAGTTCAGACAATTTCTCGCGCAGATAATGCAGGTTTACTCTTTAATCCTGATAAGCACTTTCGCTTCGGGTGCGAGTTTTTCTATTAATTCTGTTGAATCTAAAATAATGGTTGCAATTTGTTGATTGTCAATGCTTTCGATAGATTTAATTTTTCCTGTGATTTCACTTTTTTTTAAATCAGCGACTTCTTCTACTAATTTTCCATCATTTAAATCAAAGACACGTTGCGCTACTTTTTCTACTTCGTTGGCATCGTGCGTCACCCAGATAAGGGTTAAATTATATTTTTTTTGAACGTCCAGAATATAGGTTTGCAATTTTTCTCTTAGCTCTCGGTCCAATGAGGAGAGTGGTTCGTCCAATAGTAAAAGTTTTGGTTTGGTGACCAATGCCCTTGCCAATGCCACGCGCTGCTGTTGCCCGCCGGAGAGTGTAGCCGGATAGCGATTTTTTAAAGTGGTTAATTCTACCATGTCTATCAATTCGGGTATGATGGAGTTTGATTGTCCTTTTTGCAAGGCGTATGTTAAATTTTGCTGCACGGTCATATTCGGGAAGAGGGCATAATTTTGAAACATCAGCCCTACGGGACGCTTTTGAGGTGGTAGGTTTATTTTTTGTTGGCTATCGAACCAGGGTTGGTTTTCAAAAAGGATGTGTCCTTTATCTGGTTTGACCAATCCGGCGAGCAATCGCAAAAAAGTTGTTTTTCCACTACCAGAAAGTCCGATAATAGCAATGCGCTCGCCATTTTCAACTGAAAAGTTCGCATTTAACAACAAATCGCCGGTGACGGATAATAATTTTTTTTGAATTTGTAATTCTAACATATAATAATTGCCACGAACCAACCAAAGGTTGGTGCTACCCCTTTTTCCGGTTAAAACTATATACAATTAACAACAGGAGAAACGAAAAAACGACTAAAATCGCCGCATATTGATTCGCTACCCTATAATTCAAACTTTCCACTTCATTGTAAAGTGCAATAGAAACGACACGCGTTTCGCCGGGAATGTTACCGCCAATCATCAAAATAACGCCAAACTCGCCCACCGTGTGCGCAAAAGAAAGCACCATACCGGTGAGTAATGCCGGTTTGATATTGGGCAGCAGCACCTTCCATAACGTTTGCAATTGAGATTTGCCCAGTACATAAGACGCTTCTGCGAGTTGTGGAGACAAATTTTGAAACCCAGCTTGTACCGGCTGAATCATAAACGGTAGGCTATAAAGCACCGAACCAACCACCAATCCAGTAAAAGTAAAAATCAGTTTTAAATTTAAATAATCTATAAAAAACGCGCCGAGCCAGCTATTCGGTCCAAAACTAAGCAGCAAATAAAATCCTAAAACTGTAGGTGGCAACACCAAGGGCAAGGTCATAACGGCTTCTATGACCGGCTTCCACCGAAATTTGGCGAACGCCAATTTATACGCGATTGGAACACCGATTAATAATAAAATCATGGTGGTGAGCGTAGCCAATTGTAGCGTCAACCAGAGTGGCTGCCAAAAATCGGCACTCATTTTTCTGTAGGTTCAAATTGCAAATCTGGTAATTGATAGCCATACGCTTCCAAAATCTCGCGCCCTTTTTCGGATAAGAGGAAGTTGTAAAAAGCCACACTCCCTTTTGGATGTTGCTTTATGCCTTGCATGGTGATAACCATTCCTTGCGCAATCGGCTGATAAGAAATCGGCTTTATTTCCACCCATTTTCCCTTCCCTCGCATTTCTGGTGACATAACAACAGATTTGGCGGTAAAACCGACCTCACAATTACCAGAAGTGATGTATTGATTCGTTTGCGCGATGCTTTCGCCATACACGAGTTTATCATTCAATTCAGCATCATATACTCTTAAATTAGAAAGTGCGTGCATCGTTTCCGCGCCGTAAGGAGCTGTTTTAGGATTTGCAATGGCGATTTTTTTAATTTGTGGCTCCGTCAAGACACGAATACCGGTACTCAAATCAATATCTTTGCAAGTCCACATTACAAGTGTACCATACGCATAAGCTACTGGTGTTGTGGTTGTTAAATTTGCTTTATTCAATGTGTCAGGATAATTCATATCCGCCGATACAAACACATCGTACGGAGCACCCTGTAAAATTTGAGCCGTCAATTTTCCCGAAGAGCTAACGATTAATTCTACGTTTGTACTATTACTTCTTTCAAAAGCTTGCTTTATCGCTTCCATCGCATATTGGGTACTGGCAGCAATAGCGACGGTCAATTTTTGGTCTGTATCCGATTCCGTTTCATCTCGTTTACAGGCACTTATTGTCATTATAATCAGCAGTAGCCAGAAGCCTGTTTTTTTCATATTATACCTAATTGATAGTAAATCAACCTTTAGTCACGCTTCACCTTACAAACCTGTCACCCCATCACCCAATTCACCCTTGTAAGCGATTAATATACATTTCCGCCGTACGCACGGCTACGGAGCCTTCGCCTTTTGCGAGTTCCAATGCTTTTTGGGCAGTTTCTAATGCTTGCGGTTTTTTACCATTTTTGTTTAAAACATCAGCATAGATAAGGAAGTAGACAGACGTTTGACCAACTTCGGTGGAGCGTTTTGCCAAATCTTCCGCCAGATTCATCGCATTTTTATCCTTGCCGAATTTATCAACAATCGTTTTGGTCAGACTTTGTAATTGCCGGGCATCGTCGTTTGCTTCTTTCTTGGCGTAGCTTTTTACCGATTTTAAATAATTAGACACATCATTGGTTTGATAATAAAAATCCATCCAAGTCTGCGCGTCAAAAATTTCTGCTTTTTCGGGATAATGTTTTTTGATTTTATCAATCGCTTCCGCCATCAAGTCCTTGTTCTGATATTCGACCGCTTTTTGTGCTGTGTTTTGCGCGGCTTTTAAAATCGCTTGTTTCACTTCATCTTCTGAAGTTACTTTTGCAATTTGCTTGCGGTATTGAATCAGCCAGTCGAAGATTTTAGAATCCGCCTCTGTTACCGATTCCAGAATAATTTTCAAATTCACTTCCGTTGTCAAATCTTTTTGCGAACGCAGGTATTCATTCGCAATTTTCAGACTCGGCTTATCGGCTTTATTGAGCGCCCGAATGTACTTGAGCACCAACTCCGGTTCGCGGCTGCCTTTTTCATATTCTACCATATATTCTTGGCTGCGGTCGTCCATGCCCAGCACCTTTTTACCAATGCTCAGCAGCGCTTCCACCGACTGCGCCCCTACAACGGTATGCACAATTTCACCTTCCGAATTGATGAAAAACAGCGTCGGATACGCCCGTACCGGATGTTCTTTTGCAAATTCCAAACCCATGCCGCGCTCCATATCAATCTGCATACTGACGAAGTGCTTATTGTAAAACTCGCCAACTTTATCGTTCGGAAATACATTTTTTGCCATCGCTTTGCATGGACCGCACCACTCGGCGTACGCATCTACAAAGATGATTTTTTCTTCTTTTTTGGCTTCTTCCAATGCCGCTTTCCATTCACCTTCAAAAAATTGAATGCCTTGGGCGAAACCATTCGCTGTAATTATAGTTATCAAAATAATTGTAAATAACTTTTTCATTATGCCACTAATTTTATCTTTGAAATAAGCTTATTCTTCAATAATTTCTAAAATGGATTCTATTTGTGTCTTTAACATTGGAATTCTATTCTTTATCACATCCCAAACAATCGAATAATCAACACCAACATAATCATGAATCAATTTATCGCGCATTCCAGCAATATTTTTCCATTGAATGTTGCTCCATTTCACTTTTACATCTGCTGGGATTTTCTTGGTCGCTTCGCCAATAATTTCCAAACTACGCACGACCGCTCGCTTTAATATTTCATCTTCTAATAAGACATCTTTAGTAAGACCTTTTTCGATTAAAGGAAGTAGAAATTCACATTCATTTAAAATATGCTTTAAATAGTCAATTGCCGATTTGGACATATTCTAACTCATTTAAAATCTTGGGCGCAATGTAAGGACTCAATCCTTCCGCCGTTACAACTTCTACTTTTATACCTTCAAAAACTTCATCCAACAAAAAACACAACTCCATGAAATGGTCAAAGGTCTTTTGCTCTGGTTGGAATTCTACTAATAAATCAATATCGCTATCTGCTCGTTGCTCTTCGCGTACATAGGAACCGAACAAACCAATGTCGCGCACGCCAAGTCTTTGGATTTGCTCGCGATTTGACTTAATTTTTTCGATGACTGTGTCTTTAGTCAGCATTTTTCTTTGCAAGTTACAAAGAGTACGAGAAATATTGGAATATCTATTGGAAAGCAAACGCCAAAAGGAAAATTTTAGCTTAACGCGGAGATTTTTTCTGCTTGCGCTTGTTGCTATGGCTCTTATTTTCATCCCACTCAAATTTAAACATACAAGGGCTTTAAAGTGGATACGCGTTTTTCGTTTTGCGATGGTGGGAAGTTGTAAACTTCTGACAGCATAGAGATTTTATTTATTTATATGATTTTCAATAATTTGTGAAACTTCTTTAATTGAAAAGTCAAGCAAATCTGCTATTTCTTCTGCTGATTTTCCTTTTTTATACAATTTCAATATTGTATTTATTTTTCCTTCCTTTTTTCCTTTGTTTATTCCTTTGTTTATTAAATCCTGAGCATCCACCATTTTAGTGTACTGCTCGCTGGCGATGTCTCGGAGTCCTTTCAAATATCTTTTGTATTCTTGTGCCTCTTTTTCTTCCAATTTCATTGCATCCAGCCGTTCATTGGCTTCTTTCAAGCCTTTTGCCGAAAAGTCGCTTTTTATTTCTGCGTTTTTGAAAAAATAAATCCACTCATCCAACTTATCCTTTACTTGGTCTGCAAATTGTTCCACCTTGATAACCCAATACTCTGGATATATTTCATAAATATTATCTTTTTGGTACAATTCTACTTGTCTATTACTCAGTGTCAAAACATCATTTTTGTGAATACCCTTAAATACAGTCGTACCATGATATACGTAGTCCTCCCCTTGCCCTAAATCAAAATAAGCAATGGTAATAGAAATCACTTTTTTTACATACGCGTACGCCTGCTTTTCCTTGATATGTTCGGCGATGGCTTTGGAGGTGCCATACAGCATTCGGTGGAAATAATCGTATTCCTTGCTGTTTTGAACTTCAATAATGACCAATTCGCCTTTCGAGTTTTCTACCAATATATCTACTCGGTTAAATTTGTCATCCTCCGTTTCTTTGTTACCCTCGCCATCCAAAATTTGTTTAATGCTGATTTCTTCGCCCAGCAACTCCCATAAGAACCCTTCGAGGATGTCAAAATTGGCTTTGTGGCGCAGTATCTTTTTCATCGCCCAATCAAAACGGACTAATTTCTTTGCCATTTCCTACCAGTTTTTAAGTGCAAAAGTACGATTTTTTTGAACGAAATGCGAATGAGGCAGCAAGGGGTTTTTAAAGTAGATAAAGCGTTTTTCGGTTTAGATTAAAACAGGTACTGGCTGGTTTCAGTTCCTTTTGCGATGGTCAGAAGTTGCCCCGAAGGGGTTCCTTTGGAACAAACTTCTGGTAGCAAGGTTCTTTATTGGTTTAACTGAAATTGTTGGGGTAGCAGGTCTTTGGGTTAAACGGACAAAAGTTGAGTCGTTATTAATGCTCAATTACTATGCAATTGGTGGTTTTGTTAGGCATATATCGCATAATCACAACCTTTTTGATACAGCGTCCTAAGCTTTAATGATGATGCTTATTGGTGTCTGTCTATTTTTGGACAATCCTTTTAAGAGTGTTTACTTTCAAAGTAGTGTTCTTAGCTTGCACATAACGACTGAGAAGACGTGGGGCGAAACCGCCAGCGATAATGTAATATTTAACGGACGACGTGATAATAAAGTCGCTGTTTCGCCCTCACGTCCATTGAATTGTTCGACGGCGCGTTGACAGTAAAAGATACCAAGAATTAGTTGCGTCGGGCGGAGTTATCCTTCGACGAGTTGAAAAGCCAGTCACGTAGATGGTGGTTCAAAAACGGCATAATTACATAACTCATCAACCCAACGAGAATCAACGTGAAAATCAAACCGGCTACAAACGGATTCTTCAAAAACGGCGCGGCTTCAAAAAGCGGTTCGAGCAGACGCGAAATAATCAGTGAAAGCGGATAGATTACCGATGCCGTCAGCAAAAACTGTTTGTACGAAGCGGGTTTGCGCGGAGCGTTGTCGGGCATAAACCACACGTCAATACCTGCTTTGATTGTGGTTTGGTCTCCCGTCTCAAAAGCGTCCCGAATTGATTCGACAAATGTTCGGCGTTCGTTTGAATCGAGCCATTTCTGCAAATCGTTTTGACTCGCAAAGCGGTCTATAATCGTGTACGGCTTGCCTTCGGCGGCGGGCAGAAATACTTCTCTGCCGAGATAACCGGGCGCACGGCTAAGAATGGCTAAAACCTGTCCCAACCATTCCTCGTAACGCTTTTCTTCGTTTTTTTTAACGGTGTGTTCGATGACGAGCGCAGCCGTGTCATTCTCGATTGCCATAAAAAATCAGTTGTGTGCGCTCCCAAATTCATTTGGCGCAGCGCGGATGCCGACGGGTTCGCAAATTACTCGTTATTTAGAATGACGGCAACGGCATCTATTTCAAACAACATATTTTTGCTAGCCAGTCTCGGCACAGGGATTAGTGTGCTGGTAGGTTTTCGCTCACCCCACATTGTATGTGCTGCTTGCGAGATGAGGCGTAGTTTTTCTTCATTGTGATCCACGGATAAAACGGTAATCTTAACCACGGCTTCGGGACGTGCGCCGGCTGCCGCTAGCGCAACGCGCAAATGAGCGAAAGAATTCTTTAATTGATCAGCGAAGTCGCTTGAGTAATTGCCATTTTCATCTCCGCCACTTTGACCAGCGATGTACACAACGGTTGCCCCAGCCGGTGCAATAGCGACGTGGCTGAAGCCGTACTCAGACGGATCAAATAATCCAGCCGGATTGAGCAGTTTGATTTCTTCTTTTGACATTATATTATTCCTTTTTGGTCAGTATATTTTAATCAATTTGCGATTAACGTTCAACTTGAGTTTAACCTTTGCGTCCGTGCCTGTGCCAAGCGCGGAAACTCCGGCTTTAACTTTCTCGACACGCGCCGTTTCTATTTCATTCGCCGAAACAGGATCAAGTCTGACCACGTGAAGCAGCAAAAACTGAAAACTAGCGATAAGACTTTTTTGAATATGCGATACTACGTTTTACCTTTATATTACAAGTTGTTGACAGAAACTGAAAGCCGTCGAACGATTGAGTTGACGTGAGGCGAAACCGCTGCCAAGCCCGACGAAAGTAACCACGCAACGCGATAAGAAAGTCGCTGTTTCGCCCTCACGTCCATTGAATTGTCGACTGCGGCTGATACTTGAACGAACGCGTTTAAATTCTGTTCAGAATACTGTTACTGTTAGAGTGAATCTGACTCAACTGGCTGGCTACGTAGCTTCTTTTTGGCTTGATCGCTGATAGGGTTTTAAAGGGAACAATTGCAAATAAATACTAGCAGTAAAATCACGCTTTACACAACAATTCATAATATTCCTCCAGCATCCGCTTCACACCAAAATAATCTTTCGTACTCATGATACTGGCTTTCATCATTTCCACCCATTTACTATGATTATCATAATAAGTTGGTAATACTTCTTCTAATAAAACTTTATACAAGGCTTCGCGGTCGTGGTTATCGAGTACGGTTTCGTCTTCGCTTTCAAAGCCATCGCCAAATTGCCAGCCGTTTGCGCCGTGGTCGCAGGCTTTGCGAGGCTGCGAACTTCGGAACTGCGTATTTTCTGCTAATATTTCTTGCGAAAGATAAACGTGAATTTTGCACTTTTCTCGCAACCTCGCAAAACCTGTGTTGGCAGAAGTGCTTTATTATTCGTTTAGTAATTTTTCTACTTCTTGTTGTAAAACTGGTAAATTCTTAACAACAATCCCCCAAATTACATCATCAGAAACAGAATCATAACCATGAATTATTCGGTTTCTTACGTCAACGATTTTTCTTGAGTTAGAAATTTCAATTTTATAATCATGTTTTAATATTCTACTCATTGCTTCACCAATGATTTCAATATTTCTTTCAACTGCTCGTTTAGTTCTTAAGTCATTTTGATAGATTTCAAACATTTTAGGCGTATCAACGTAATAACTTTCTATTTCATTTATTGAGCTTAAAATATCATAAAGCCAAGCTTTAATATCGTTATCCATAAATCAGTTTTTTGTTTTGATTCAAAGTTTTCAAAAAGTATGGATTTCGGATTGCTTTTTCTTCCAATAAGTCAACATTTCTTTTAAAAATATCTTCTAAAGAAAATTTCAAATTGTAATAATTGTCACCATAATCGAGAACATCCAACTGCTGAAAATCAACAATTAAATCTACATCGCTTTCTGGATTAAATTTTTCTGTTAGTACAGAACCAAAAGCATACAAAGATTTAACTTTATGTGCTTTACATAAGTTTGTTATTTCTTTACTATAATTCTGTATCAAATTCATTTTATTAATTTCTAAATTCAAAAATACATAAAATAAATTACATTTTATTAATGTTCTATTTCTTTGCGCATTTCTGCCAACATTTATATTGCCGCAATATTGCGTAGTTATTCCATATCTGCGAGGTTGTCCAAGGGGCTGCGTAGCTTCTTTTTGACTTGGTCGCTGATATGGGGGTATACATGGAGCAGTTGCAAATAGCTGATAGCAGTAAAATCACGCCTTATATAACAATTCATAATATTCCTCCAGCATCCGCTTCACTGCAAAATAATCTTTCGTACTCATGATGCTGGCTTTCATCATTTCCACCCATTTTGTATGATTATCATAATAAGTTGGTAATACTTCTTCTAATAAAACTTTATACAAGGCTTCGCGGTCGTGGTTATCGAGTACGGTTTCGTCTTTGCTTTCAAAGCCATCGCCAAATTGCCAGCCGTTTACGCCGTGGTCGCAGGCTTCGGGCCACCAGCCATCAAGAATACTCAGGTTCAACGAGCCATTCATCGCAGCTTTCATGCCGGAAGTGCCACTCGCTTCCTTCGGGCGACGCGGATTGTTGAGCCACACATCGGAGCCACGCGTGAGTGCCGCACCAATATTCATATCATAATTTTCGAGGAAGACGACAGCGTTCGGGTATTGTTTGGACATTTCGACCAGATTCGCAGCGATGGCTTTGCCCGTGTCATCGAGCGGGTGCGCACGACCGGAGAAGACGATTTGAATTTTTCCAGCTTTTAATAAAGGGTCAATCACATCGGGTTTGCTGAAAATCAAGTCACTACGCTTGTACGGTACGGCGCGGCGCGAAAAACCAATAAGTAGATTATTTACATTCAATTCCTGACCCGTTCTACTTTTTACAAAATCAACGAGATTCTGTTTATTTTTTAAATGCTGCGTCCACAAGTCGCCGCCATTTTCAGCGATTTCAATCATTTTTTCATCCACCCAAGTCGGGATGTGAATGGCGTTGGTAATACCAACAATTTCCGAGCGACCTTTCACACGCTTCCACATCTGATTGGCAGTCACGCCGTGGAGTTGCGCTACTGCATTCGATTTTTTAGACAAGCGCAAAGCACCAACCGTCATATTAAAAGGATCGCCACCCAATTTTCGAAGCTGATTCGCAGTCATATTTAAATTTGCACCCATATATAACAAGCGGTCAATCGGATGCGATTCATTGCCTTGCACCACGGGCGTGTGCGTCGTGAACACAATTTCCTTCCGACTCGCTTCCCATGCTTGTTCAAACGTAGCGCCAGTTTCCATTTTCTCGCGCATCAATTCAAAACCTGCAAAAAGCGCGTGTCCTTCATTAAAATGAAATATGTCAATCGGAATGCCCAACAATCGCAACGCCCGTACGCCGCCGACACCCAATACGATTTCCTGTGCGATGCGCTCCTCGCCAAACCAACCATAGAGTTGACCCGAAATCCAGCCGTCTTCATTGCCCGGCACATCAGTGTCCAATAAATAAAGGTCTGCGTTGCCAAGTTTGGTAAGTTTCCAGACTTTACAAATCACATTGCGTTTGCGAATGGTAACGTTGACCGTAACGCCCGTATCTTCGAGAATATCATTATAATCGTAATTGTGATAGGTATCATAAGGCTGTCCATTTGTATCTATCATTTGGTCGGTGTAGCCCTGTTTCCATTTAATACCTATGCCCACGATGGGATATTCGTAATCTTTTGCGCCTTTCATATAATCGCCCGCGAGGATGCCGAGTCCGCCAGCATAAGCTTTGAAATCATTGCTCAAGCCATATTCCATGCAGAAATAGGCGACGCGAGGGAGAGAAGTATTGTTATTTTCCATAAATTGTTTTTCATTTTAATGCTTATGGTCAAAGATATTAAAATGGAAGATAAGAGGATGGGAGGATGGGAGGATTTTTTAAAAAGAGGATAGGAGGATTCTTAAAAGGAGGATGGGAGGATGAAATGCGGCATCTTCCTATTTTCCTATCCTCCCATCCTCCAAATGTTACTTCACTTCCTCTTTATGTTTGCCATTGGACATCATGTCGAGCAAGCGCAAGCCCAGCATTCCACTTATCGGACCGCTACTTGAGTTATCATTGCCAGAGATGAGGATTTCAGGTATGATTTTCACTCCTTCTTTACCGATGGTTTCCATCACTTTCATTTTGGCAAAATTATCGCCACCCATCGCTTCTACTGCCAGACGATAGGCTTCCGCGTTGGATTGACCCACCAAAAGCGTTTTTTCGGCTTCGGCTTTACCAGTGAGTTCGATGCGTTCGGCTTCCGCTCCTGCTTGCAATTTCACTTTTTCGGCATCGGCAAAGGCGAGCATTTTGGTACGTTCCGCTTCGGCGTTCGCCGCAATTTTCAAACTATTGGCTTCACCCATAGATTTTTTCACCGCAGCATCCGCCGTGCGCTCAGATATCCACACGCCTTGGTCGGCTTCTACGATTTTGCGCTGCATATCGGCAATAGCAGTTTCTTTTTCCAGCGTCTGTCGCGTTTCTTGCGCCATTTTTTGGGTATCATAAGTCACTTTTTGTTCTTCTGCCAGCTTTCGGTCGGTCAAGGTTTTCATTAAAGATTCCGGTGGTACAATGTCGCCAATTAAAGTATCTACGCCGTAAACGTTATATTGGTCGAGGACTTCACCGATGTGTTCTTTAGCAGAATCCTGCCGCTCTTTCCGCGAGGAAAGGAACGCAATCACATCTGAGCCTTGCGCCGAGTTACGGAAATAGTTGCCAATCGTCGGCTCTAAAACTTGGCTCACCAAGTTATTCATGCTACCAAAACGCGCAATCACTTTTGGCGCTTCCAATGCTGGAATGTGAATAATTTGGGACACATCCAAGTTAAATGGAAAACCATCTTTGGAACGAACTGTGATGGTAGACAGGTGTTTATCCAACTGGTGCGATTCCGAGCGAGCGCTTGCCCAGTTGAGTACAAGGTTGGTCGTTGGCACGACTTCGATTCGATACAAATATTTATTAATTGGATATTTACCCGGACCGAGCGGTTCTGCCCATACCCCTTTTTGACCTTTTGCAACGATATTACCATGCCGGAAATCAACGCCGCTTACGTCCACGCCATCTTTACCGTAGTACGAAATGACCACGCCGACCGTACCGATTGGAATCTGCGTCATCTCGGTTTCTTCCAATTGTACAAACCAAGGATTCAGATTATACGAACCTGCCAACAACACTTGCGGCTGCAAACCCTTGCTACCACCGGCGCGTATGAAAGCATCCGGGTATTGAAAATTATCGTGTCCATGTACTTCCCGACCAGCGATGTTACCTGCTTCAATTGGTTCCCCGTCCAATGTAGTTACGATGCCCAACATATTTTCTTTAATATGTGTCATTTCTGTGAGTACGACATCAAAAACATGAGTATTAATACGATACGTACCAGTCGTAATATAAGCCGTTTGCCGACCTTTTTGTCCGCCATTGCGAATGAACGCGGCAGCATCTTGGTAGGAATCACATTCTACTTTTTTACCCAAAATCGAATTTGTCGGTGATTCTGCGCCGTCTTTTGCAATGACCAAGCCAATTTCTCCGGGAGGAATAATTGTAAAAGGTTGCAAGTGCACTTCATATTGCCAAATCCAGTACCAGAAGTGAATGCCCGGCGCGAGCGTCTGCGCCTGAAAACCAGCTTCTCCATCTATTGCGATAATACGGTTCGTAGGGAGTTCTTTCTTTTCACCAAAGAGCGAGAATTTCAAAGTCACCAGTCCGATTTTGTCTTCGGGTATAAATAGAATACCCAGCAAGCGAAACCAGAGTTTGTAGGATATTAAAAAAAGAAAGATGGCGGCAATCCAAACTGCCCACCAGAAAAAAACAGCATTACCAAGAGAAGATTCCATTTTGAATTGATGTTAAAGGTTTAGTAAATATTTAAAGACGTTAGATATTAGACTTTAGATAATAGATTTAACAGGGTTTAATTTTTGATTTTCAATATTTTACAAATTAAAAATCATCTAAAATCCATTGCCTGATATCCTATCGGCTTTCATAGGTACATATTGCCATTAAAGTAATGTTAAAAACGAATTATCTCGACGGTGAGCGATTGGAAACACGGCGAAGGGAGGAAATTGAACGACGAGAAAAAAGAGGATAGGAAAAGGAAGATGGGAGGATAGGAAAATAGGAGGATGCCCTTTTTTCTTGTTCTCCCATCTTCCCATCCTCTTTTTCAAAAAATCCTCCCATCCTCCCTCTTACACATTCAACCAATACGTCAATTTTATAACCAGTGCTCGATTTTTTGCAATGAAATGCTCCGGAAAGTAATTATCGGTGTAAACAATGAATAAATCGGATACGGGTCGGAAACGCCATTGAAAGCGAGAGTTGATATTTAAGTTGTCAACCTGACTGTTATATTGAATGAAAGTTGTCCAAAAAACGCTCCGACTAAAAGTAACATCGAGCCGTGGACCCATCAAATATAATTTGGCATCATTATAAGGTTTTGGCAGATTGATATCATTGTAACTAAAATTCAAAGCAAACGAGCCATACGGCTGAAAGCGATAGCCAATCGAGCCTTCCAAATTGAGGCGTGTGCCGTTATAATATTCTCCCGCACGCGCGTCAAGCGAATAAAAAAACCGCTTTCTTAAATCAGAGTCGAAACTGGCGACCACGAGATTTGCGGTATAGTCACTGCCGACTGGTAGCTTTTCACCGCCGCTGCGTGTCGGGTCAAACGCATCAAAAAGATACACATATTCCTGCCGAAGCCGCATATTAAACAGTGCCGTATTACGCAAAGTAACCCGATACATCAAGTTTATATCATAATCTGTCACGCCATACGTTTCATTACCCAACACATCATAATCAATGCCGGGACCGTGCCGATTGATGATTTTAGAATTAGGATAAAAATTGTACCAAACAGCAGCAGCAGAGCGCGAGTAACCACGCCGACGGGCAAAACCAACTTCTGGATTGTAATTTTCGCCAACGTGCTGCGCCGTGAGATAAATGTCCCACTTCAGTGTGTAATAACTTATTTCACCAGAAGTAGCAAAACTTTTATCGGGCTGATTATCACTAAAGGAATGATGATAGAAAAATTTACCTGCCCATTTCCCATTTTTAGAAGCGAGATTATAATCAAAACCCGCGACTCGATTATATTTTTCTAAATTTCCATTATAAATCGAATCATTATTATTAAAAAGGTCTTGTTTATTAATAAAAATCATGCCGACATTAGAACGGCTAAATATCTTTTGTTGTAACGCAGCGACTGTATAATTTAACGAAGGCAAGCCAATCGGTTCTTCCTCAGAGGTTTGCATATTGAGCAATCCGACTCGGAGATTGTTATTGATTTTTCCACTCAGGCGTGCGCCTGCGTAAATGGTTTTTAAAATATTTTCCTGTTTGACATTATCGTAAGCAATCCCGATGCGGCGCGAGAAGAACGGACGAATATCCCGATGTCCAAAACTGGCAAACAAATCGGCGTTTTCCAGAAAAAATTGTCGCCGTTCGGGGAAGAAAATTTCAAAGCGGTCGAGATTCGTAACTTGCTGGTCTACTTCTACTTGTGAAAAATCAGGATTGAACGTCAAATCTAAATTTAAAGCCGAACCGACTGCTATTTTTGCATCGCCGCCGACATCCCAACTATATTTTGGCTTTGCTGCAATTCTACCATTTTCATCAAAAAAAGTATGCCCATAATTTCCCAACGCAAACGGAATCAAAGCAATATTAGACCCCGGCTTCTGCAAGGGCGCATCCCAAATCAACTGCCGCGCAAACGCCAGTGAAATGACTGGAAAATTTCGTGGAATGGGTGTCCAAGTCGAGCGCTCTGCTTTCTCACTGTCAATGCGGTAAAAATTGATATTCCAAACAGGACTGCCGTCTTTGAAACGCAGAGTTTTGAATGGAATCGCTATTTCTGCAATCCAATAACCATCGTAGATTTTCGCTTCCGCATACC
Source organism: uncultured Saprospiraceae bacterium (assembly GCA_964549655.1). Taxonomy (GTDB): domain Bacteria; phylum Bacteroidota; class Bacteroidia; order Chitinophagales; family Saprospiraceae; genus JADJNW01. The sequence continues at coordinate 41,560 of CAZJXN010000010.1, read as the reverse complement.
ATTTATTATCCCAATTCAAGGATAAATCATCGCTGGTCGCGCCGCCATTTGAAATCAAACCCTCGCGCTGCACGCCGAAAGGATTCACCCCAAATTGAAACGCATTGGTATTGTCTTGAAAAGGGTCGAACACAATCGTTATCCCATCATTTGCCTCGCCTCGATAATCTCTTCGCAACGAGGGCGTTACATACTTTCGCTCGCTGGATAGGTTGTACATTTTGGCACTGATGTAAATAAATTGATCATTGTAAGTCATGCGCACCTCGGTCTGCACATTGGCAAGGGACGTATCGGCGGGAAAAAATTGCATAAAGCTATCGGCGACTTCCGCCGTTTGCCAGTCTGGTTCATCCAAAATCGCGTCTAATTGGATGGCGGAAGTGGCGCGTTTGATGTGCAAAGGTGCATTTGGCTGCGCATATAAAGCATTGGCAATGCACAAGAGTAGTAGAAAATACAAGTATTTAGGTGTCATTTCAACGTTGAATAGCGTTCTACAAAAAATGGATTTGGTCGTCCGGCTGACTTTTCGGTTAGACAACCGCTTTCGCCAAAACTATTCAATTTGACCGTGTTTTTACATCCCGCGCATTTCTTTCCGAAGGAATCTTTGGGATTGCAAGAAATTCCCCTCTATCTTTGCGGAAACGGTGAGCGGTGAAAAGTGAAAAGTGAGAGGTGAAAGGTGAACCGTGAGACGTAACGTTTTTTCGTAAAATATTAAAAAAAAGTAAAATTATGGATACGACAAGTAATGATTCGACGCGCCAAGACTGGATTCTTTTCATCATTTCTACCGTCATTTGCCTTGCTCTATTGGTCTTTGCAGATGAGTGGTTTTGGTTGGCGTTGCCGTTTGTACTTACTTATTTGGTGAAGGCGCTACGGGCGATGTAGGTCAGTAGGCAGTTTGCGGTAGGCAGTTTGCAGTTTGTGGACAACAAATTTGCTGACTCATCTATTTATCATTTTTTGGGTTGCAAATAATCGAGCAATATTAAATTATAATTTTTCTTCCCACTATATAGTTGGACTAAGAAACGCAAAGCCTACAACTATTAGCGCTGCGCCTCTGCGGTTAAAAAATAAAAGTGCTTTAGCACTTGAGTTATAATTGATTCTTCCATTCTTCGTTATAACCCTAACTTTTCTTCAAAATGCGAGTCATCATGCACAAAGGCTGGTTGTATCTATTTTTTGTACTGCTTTTTATAAGTTGCAAGAAAACAACAGAAACGATAGAATCTAAAAATGAATTGGGCTATGTCGAGCGCTACGAGCGGCGGCTGAGTGATTATGCGAAAGAAGGTCTGTACGTCAAACTCGACCCGCAAGGCAAAAAAGTGGAAGAAGCGCAATATAAAAATGACACGCTTGATGGCTGGCGTATTTTATATAATGAAAAAGGGGATACACAAGTAATAGAAAATTATCGTGCAGGCGTATTTGATGGCGATTATAAAGTATTTTATGATAATGGACAATTGAAATTACATACAAAATACGCTAATAATGAAATCATTGGTAAACTGAAAGGGTATTATGATAACGGCGCACTCAAGGAGGAAGTAACTTTTGAAAAGGGCGTGGAAAATGGTCCTTTTGTAGAATATCATCCGAATGGAAAACTCAAGGCGGAAGGTGCATATTTAGATGGTGACTCGGAACATGGCGAATTGAAATTATACAACGAAGCAGGCGAATTGGAGAAACGAATGCTATGTACGAAAGGAGTTTGTAAAACAGTATGGGAAGCGAAAACAGTGAGCAGTGAGCAGTAGGCAGTCTCTACGCGGAAAATGCCAAGTAATTAAGTGAAAACCTCTGTATGCTTTGTGTCCTCTGTGGTTAAAAAAACGACGTAGGGGCATATAACAAATCTCACAAAAAGAATTATGCAAAAATATTTACTCGTTTTATTCATTTTCCTTGGAATTGCTAATGAGGTTTCCGCGCAACTTGGCGGACAAAATACATTCGCTTTTCTCAATCTCTCGCCTTCCGCGCGCGTGAGTGGCTTGGGTGGCAATTTGATAACCGTCATAGACGACGATGTGAATTTGGCTTACGCGAATCCTGCGCTACTAAATCCTTTAATGCACCAGCAAATTTCTTTTCAACACAATTTTCACCTCGGCAAAATTCAGAATGGCTACGCGGCTTATGGGCATTATTTTGAAAAATTGAATATGACTTTTCATGCAGGTGTGCAATATGTGGATTATGGCGAATTTAAACTGACCAACGAATTTGGCGATGTAGAAGGCACGTTTCAAGCCAACGAGAACGCATTCGCGCTGGGTGCTTCCCGAAAAATTGATGAACGAATCACGATTGGTGCGAATTTGAAATTTATAACTTCGAGTTTAGAAACGTATAATTCATTGGGTTTGACCTCGGATGTGGCAGTCGCTTATTCCGATACGGCGAGTCGCTTCACGGCTACGGTGGTGTTTAGAAATGTGGGCAGTCAGATTTCGACCTATCGGCCTGATAATTTTGAGCCTTTGCCATTTGATATGCAAGTGGGCATTTCTAAAAAACTGAAATATCTGCCGTTCCGTTTTTCTATCATTTATCATCATTTGCAAGAGTGGAATATTCGATATAGCGACCCGAATCGGGAGGACGAGCCGCTCTTTTTTGGCGAAGAAAATACGGGCGAAAGTAAAACGTCCATTTTTTTTGATAACCTCTTGCGTCACTTTGTTTTCAATGGCGAACTACTGATTGGTAAAAAAGAAAACTTCCGGCTGCGCTTTGGTTATAATCACTTTTTACGCAAAGAATTGAGCGTTACCAATCTTGGCAGCATGGCAGGCTTTTCGTTTGGAGCTGGTATTAAAATCAATCGCTTTCGAATTGATTATGGCAGAACGATTTATCATATTGCCGGTGGCTTGAATCATATTGGGATTGCTACTAATTTTAAGGAATTTAGAAGATGAAATTGCCCAATGTTGAAAATGCTTTCATTGATATTTCAAAATTAACGGATTATTGTTTAAATGAAGAACATCCGGTTGGCAAGCACAAAGCGAAGGTTTTCAAATCTGCATTAGGCATGACTATGTTTCATGCTGATGTACTCGCTGACCTTTTGTGGACAGCCGTTCAAAATGCCGATTGTGAAATAGGTCTTTCAGATGAATATGGAAATCGGTATCTTACGGACGTGTTGATTGAATGGGAAAATAAAGCTGCTGTTGTAAGAATCGCTTGGATAATTCGAACGCAAGAGAACTTTCCTCGACTGACGAGTTGTTATATAAAAAAGTAAAGTTATGAATGAGGTAAAATTATTAGATACGGTTGCGTTACTCAAAGATGTACCTGAATATGGCTTGGTAAAAGGACAGGTAGGCGTTGCCGTAGAAGAATTAGCTTCAAATGTATTTGAAATAGAATTTTGTAATGTACAAGGTGAAACTTTAGCCATGCTACCCATAGAATCAGAATTTTTAATGATACTCCACTATGATAGTGTAGCGGCTTGAACCAGTTTTTAAAGCGTTTAGCATCTTAAATCCCTAATCTTTTCCCTTTTTCAAAGCGTTACAACATAGAAGGCGACTCCTCGATAAGTCGGAGCGTCTCCTTTTCTATTTTTTATAAACCAACCGAACGCCTATGCAAATACCGCTGCTGCAAGAGATTGTCATCATTTTAGGCTTGTCTGCCATTGTTATTTATATTTTTCAACGAATGAAATTGCCTACTATTTTAGGATTATTACTTACCGGTATTATTGTAGGACCGAGTGGGTTAAGTCTGATTGGCGATAGAGCTCATGAGGTAGAAATGCTGGCGGAGATCGGGGTCATTTTTCTGCTTTTTATCATTGGTTTGGAATTTTCGCTCAAGACGCTGGCTTCCATTCAACGCATTATTTTTATCGGCGGTGGTGTGCAGGTGGGATTAACGATTTTAATAACTTATTTAGCAGCAACTTTTTTTGGGTTTTCCGGCGGCGAGGCGATTATGCTGGGATTCTTGTTTTCATTAAGTAGCACGGCGATTGTATTAAAATTATTACAAGAAAAAAATGAAATGAGTAGTCCGCATGGAAAAATCGTGCTGGCTATTTTAATTTTTCAGGATATTATCGTCGTGCCGATGATGTTATTCACACCTATTATTGCCGGTAATGGCGGAGATGTAGGGCAGGCGCTATTGAGTTTGGTATTAAAAGCAGTGCTGGTCATCAGCCTGGTACTTTTTGGCGCGCGTTATGTCGTGCCGCGTTTGTTGCACGAGATTGCCAGTGTAAAAAGTCGGGAGTTATTTATTTTAAGTATCATCGTGATCTGTTTTGCCGTCGCTTGGGGTACTTCACAATTGGGGTTATCGCTGGCATTGGGCGCGTTCATGGCGGGTTTAATTATTTCTGAATCCGAATACAGCCATCAGGCAACCAGTTTTATTATTCCCTTGCGCGAAATTTTTACCAGTTTTTTCTTTGTTTCGATTGGAATGTTATTAGATGTAAGTTTTTTTTTACAAAATATTTGGGTAATTATAGGTCTGACACTGTTGGTGATATTTGCAAAAGCAGTGATTGCCGCCATTGCAGTGGTCAGTTTGCGTTATCCTTTTCGCACTATTTTGATGACAGGATTATCCATTTTTCAAGTTGGAGAGTTTGCGTTTATCCTTTCCGCTACCGGTATTCAAAATGGTTTATTATCTGAAAATACGTATCAATTTTTCTTGTCCGCTTCCATTTTATCCATGGTCGCCACGCCTTTTGTAGTACAAAATGCTGAAAAGATTTTTCAACTATTTATTAATTCTAACCTCCGCAAACGCCTCAATCAAATTCAATCCATCCGTAATAGACCGCAGGTGAAAGATTCGGAACTCGAACATTTGAAACGGCACGTTATCATCATTGGCTACGGCGTGACCGGACAAAACGTAGCGCGCGCTGCCAAACAAGCGCATATCCCGTATGTAATCGTAGAAACGAATCCCGAAATCATCAAAAAAGCCCGCGCCGAAGGAGAACCCATTCATTTTGGCGATGCGATTTCGCCTTTTATTTTAGAACATTTGAAAGTTTATAATGCTCGTGTGGTAGTCATCGCGATGTACGATCCCAGTGCCACGAAGGCGATTATTTCTACGATTCGCTCTATTTGTCAAACCGTTTACATCATCGTACGTACCCGTGCGCTCAAAGAAATGGAGAACTTTTATCAGCTTGGCGCCAATGAAGTGATTACGGAAGAATTTGAAACGTCTATCGAAATTTTTACCCGCGTATTACAGCAATATCTGGTGCCGCAGGATGAAGTGGAAGGTTTTATTCAACAAATCAGGGAAGAGAAATATCAAATGCTCCGCTCTTTTTCGCATCGGGAAGACAATCAGCAATTGTTACAAATTCCTAATATGAATGTCACTTGCCTCAAGGTTCAACGGCAGGATGCAAGTCTGGTGGGCAAACCCATTCGAGACACAAATCTCCGCTCCGATTTGGGTATTAACTTGATTGCCATTCAACGACAACGAGAATACATTACTGATATTCAGCCAAATACAGAAATTCAAAAAGATGATTTGTTGTATGTAGTCGGTACGCCGGAAGCGATTGCGGGGTTGAATAAGCGCTTGAAAAAGGAAAAAGTAAGTTAAATGTAACGGTGTTACCGATGGCAATCGGCGTTAAGTAGTTTTCTCAACAATCATATTTTCTGTAATCCCCCGCAGCACCTCCCGCGCTTTTTTCAAACTTTTTACTTGGTCTTTCACTAATATCAAACTTCGAGTTGATTGTTTAATACTCAAACCTTGTTTTGCGCCTTCGGTCGCTACAAATTGCATCACATTTTTAAAAACTTTACTTTCGTAAAACGCAGATTGCGGATTTTCAATAAAATAGCAACGTAATTTGTCATTTTTCAAAATCACGCGTTCAAAACCGAGTGCTTTACAAATCCAGCGGAGTCGCAAACCTTCAAACAATTCTTTCACCACGGGTGGCACTTTGCCAAAACGGTCCCGCAACTTTTCTTCAAATTTAGTGAGCATTTCCTCTGTTTCAATATCATCCAATTCCGTGTAAAGCGACAAGCGTTCGTTGATACTGCTCACGTACTCATCAGGAATCAACATTTCGGCATCGGTATCAATTTGCACATCGCGCACAAATTTTCGGTCTTTATCCAATTCCTCTTTAAATAAGTCTTTAAAATCGCCTTCTTTCAATTCCTGAATCGCTTCTTCCAAAATTTTCTGATACGTTTCATACCCAATATCTGCAATAAAACCGCTCTGTTCGGCACCCAATAAATTGCCCGCTCCCCGAATGTCGAGGTCACGCATCGCAATGTGCAAACCACTACCCAATTCAGAAAATTCTTCAATGGTCTTCAGTCGCTTGCGCGCATCGCTGGTGAGCGTGGACATCGGCGGACTAAACAGATAACAAAACGCTTTTTTATTGGAACGCCCCACGCGCCCGCGCAATTGATGCAAATCACTCAAACCAAACATCTCGGCGTGGTCAATAATAATGGTATTGGCATTTGCAATGTCCAGACCCGTTTCTATGATATTGGTGCAAACGAGGGCATCATATTTTTTATCAATAAAATCCAGCAGCACTTCTTCCAGTTTATCCGCTTCCATTTGTCCGTGCGCCATTGCAAATTCTACATCGGGACAAACTTTGCGCAACATCGCCGTCATATCCGGCAGGGATTTCACGCGATTGTGTACAAAAAAAACTTGTCCGCCGCGATTCACTTCATAATCAATGGATTCTTTTATAATTTCCTCACTAAAAACGCGGACTTCAGTTTGAATCGGCTGCCGATTGGCAGGTGGCGTTCGTAAAATAGACAAATCCCGCGCTGCCATGAGGGAGAATTGTAACGTTCTTGGAATCGGGGTCGCCGTCAAAGTCAAGGTATCCACATTCACTTTCAAATTGCGTAATTTCTCTTTTGCCGCTACACCAAATTTCTGCTCTTCATCAATCACCAACAAGCCTAAGTCTTTGAATTTCACCTCTTTATTCAACAAACCATGCGTGCCGATTATCAAATCAATCTTGCCTTCTCCCAATTTTTCAAAAATCTCCTTGCGTTCCTTCGTCGAGCGAAAGCGATTCACGTAATCCACTGTAACCCCAAATTCGCCCAATCTATCGCCGAAAGTTTTAAAATGTTGCAATGCCAAAATCGTCGTCGGCACCAGAATTGCCACTTGTTTTCCATCTGCCACTGCCTTGAATGCGGCTCGAATGGCGATTTCCGTTTTACCAAAACCCACGTCTCCACAAATCAAGCGGTCCATCGGGTAGGGCTTCATCATGTCTTCTTTTACGTCATTCGTGGCAGTTAATTGGTCAGGCGTATCTTCATAAATAAACGAGGCTTCCAGTTCATTTTGCAAATAACCGTCGGGCGGGAAAGCGTGTCCTGGCGCGGCTTTGCGCTTGGCGTAGAGTTTGATGAGTTCTGTTGCAATATCTTTGACGTGCTTTTTGGTCTTGGCTTTCAGGTTTTTCCACGCATCCGAGCCGAGTTTGCTCACCGCCGGTTCTGAGCCATCTTTACCAACATATTTTGCAATTTTGTGCAGCGAGTTGATACTCACATACAACAAATCATTATTTTTATAAACTAATCGAACCGATTCCTGCGTGTGCCCGTTGACAGTGATTTTTTCCAAACCAGAATATTTTCCAACACCGTGGTCTAAGTGCGTCACGTAATCGCCGGGCTGCAATTCACGCAACAAACGCACATTCAACGCTTGTTCTTTGCCGTAGCCTTGCCGCAATTTATACCGATGATAGCGCTCAAAAATCTGATGGTCGGTATAGCAGGCGATTTTTAAATCCAAATCCACAAACCCCTCATGTATCGCCTGTCCAATCGCATGAAAACGAACATCCGCTTTTAAATCTTCAAAAATGGCGTAGAATCGCTCAATCTGCTTAGGATTATCAGTAAACAAATAATTTTCAATCCGTTTTTTAGAATTGTTTTGCAAATCTTCAATCAGCATCGTGAAATTCTTGTTGAAACTGGGCTGCGGCTTGGTGTCGTAGAGGATGGGAGGATGAGAGGATAGGAGGATGCCATCCGTTTTAACATTAGAAAGTGTCACAATCGAATGTTCTTGAATATCTTCAATGACTTGTCTTGGAAAAATGAAGGCTCGGTCTCTGAAAATCTCTGCTAATTCACTTTCATCCAGCACGGAAATATTTTGTGCAAACGTCTCCGCTTTTTCAAAACACTGCTGCAATTTGTCCAACAGAATCTGAAAATCTTTCACCCAAATGACCACGTCGTCTTTTAGAACAGTAAACAACGACACTTTTTGCTCGCGCGAAAAACGGGTATTAATATTCGGAACAATCGAAACGTTGGCAATATTTTGTTGCGACAACTGCGTGAGCGGGTCAAACGTGCGAATACTTTCTACTTCCTCATCAAATAATTCAATGCGATATGGAAATTCATTGCCATACGAAAACACGTCCACAATGCCGCCGCGAATCGAAAACTGACCGGGTTCATACACAAAATCTTCCCGCCGAAATCCATACTCCACCATCACTTCAATCAAAAAATCTACGTCGAGCCGTTCGCCTTTTTTAATGTTGATGCGCCGCTCATTCAATGCTTCCGGTGAGACTACTTTTTCAAACAATGCCTCTGGATAAGTAATAATCAAGTCGCTCATCTTTTTAGAAGACGTAATGCGATTAATTACTTCCGTACGTTGCAGCACATTGCCAGTGTTCAACGCCTCAAAATGCATCGGTCGTTTGAATGAATCGGGGAAGAACCAAACCGGCTTTTTTTCAAACAAATTCGTCAGGTTATTTTGCAAATAAGCGGCTTCTTCCTTGTCATTCGCTATAAAAAGATGGCTTTTGGGCTGGGCGAGATACGTTCCGGCAAGGACAAAGGCTTCCTGCGCTCCGACCGTTCCAGTTACTTGAAATCGGGCAGGAGTGTCGCCGCTAAGGGCTTCCAGAATTTGCTGCGTGCGCTTGTCATCGCGGTACAGCTCTAAAACACGTTGTAGATTACTCATATTAAGTCCCAACAAAACGCTTGTTGGATAGAAAGGTTGATAAGTTGAAAGCTTGAAATAGGACAAATTATAAAAATCAAACAAACCTAACACCCCAATCTTAAACCCTACTTTGGTCATCTCTATTACATTTTCGCCTATAGCAAGTGTCCGCGTCGCTACTTTTCCTCCTACCTAAGCCGGGTAAATTTGCCTTGTCAAGATATCTATTTAATCATACAAAATAATCGCCTTATGAAAAACCTAATTTTTCTATTGCTCCTGATGACTTCCATTACATTTGTTACTACTTCTTGTAACGATGACGATGAGACTACTATTACCGATTCTAGTCTTCCAACTGGTAAATTTACTGCCCAGCGCACCGGTACCTTTGTAGCACAAAATGGCACGCCTACTAAAGGTATTGCTGAAGTTGGCACCGATGAAGACGGAAAACAATTTGTGCGATTTTCCAATGATTTCACGACCAAGTTGGGCACAGGTACGGTGACGGTTTACTTATCGAAGTCGCAAACTATTATGTTTGACGCAGGCAAGGGTAATCCAAATCTACGCACTGTTGGTTTTGTGGACAAAAACGGAGAATTGTACTTAAAAATGAACACCGTAGCTGGTAATGAGTTCACCCACGTTGTGCTGTGGTGCGCCTCTGCTGCTATCCCCTTCGGCTATGCGCCGCTTCAGTAAAATTAGCTTTTAATCAACCGTTTAGGCTGTCGTCAGGCATTTGCACGGCAGCCTATCTTTTTTTAACTCTTTTTTTATGAAAAAATTAACCTTCCTATTTATCCTATTTTCTTTTTTTGCAAAAGCGCAAAGCGGCTGGATCAAAGCACCTGGTGAATTGTATGCGCAGGTATCTGTCGCTGCGATGGCTTCCAAAGATTATTATAACTTATTAGGCAATCGCATTACTACTAATCAATTCCAGCAAAGTGCGCTGAATTTATACGCCGAATACGGTTTGGGGCAAAAACTAACGGCTATCGGCGCAACCTCCTTGCGTAGCAATGCTTTTGAAACAACCGACGCGGTGATTGCGCCCAGTGATTTACGTTTGGAACTGAAATACAGCTTGTTGCAAGGCAAATTTCCATTGGCAATCAGCGTAGCTTCCGAAATTCCGCTATCTAATAAAACCAATTTTGCAACTGCCGACGAGCCGAACGAACTTGGTGTCCGTGATCGCATCAATCTTGCGACGACGGATGGCGAAGTGAATTTTTGGACGACCCTGGCAATATCTCGCTCTTTTGGCAAAGGTAAAACCTATGCTTCGGCTTACAGTGCATACAACTTGCGGACTTCTGATTTTACAGACCAAATCAAGGCGGGCATAGAATTCGGTGTCCAACCTGTAGAGCGGTTTTGGCTCATTGGAAAATTGAGTTCCTTATTTCTCACTTCTGCAGAACCGAATCCGGATGCATCCTTCATTCGCGGTGAGGGAACAACCTTCACGGGGCATTCCATTGCCGCTTCTTATGAGTTGCAGAATGGCTTGGGTTTTTTAGCAGAATATTTTAGTTTTTCAGACCTGATCGCCGAGCGCAAAAATATATATAGTACCCCTGTGTTTTCGATTGGTGTATTTTTCAAAAAAACAAAATAAAATTTTGTTGCAAAATCCGCTAATTATAAATTTTTATCTTTGCCAAAAAATCTATGAAAGCCTTATTGCCGAGTATCCTCCTCCTTTTTGCATGGGCGCTTTGCTGCCAATGCTGCTTCGCACAAGACGTTACCAAAGTATTATCGGTCGCCGATTTTAAAATCAAATTAGAAAAAGACACTACCGTTCAACTCGTGGACGTGCGCACGCCAGAGGAATTTAAAGCCGGACACATCAAAAATGCGCTGAATATCAATTACTTGGATGATAATTTTGAAACACAAATTCAAAAATTGGACAAAAATCGTCCTGTGTTGCTGTATTGCAAAGCTGGTGTACGAAGTGAAAAAGCAGCAATTGTGATGCAAAAATTAGGTTTTACAGCATTGTATAATTTGGAAGGTGGCTATTTAAAATGGAATTCCGAAAAATAAGGGATGGTGGCGCATCTCAAAGATGTGCTACAATTATTGGAAAAAATAACTCAATTTTTTCTCTTTTTGAATTGTCTAACACTACAAACACCCTTTTTAAAATCCAATTCAACTATTGTATAGTATGAAAAAACGCTACCTATTCTTTATAGCAATTCTTTTTTTGTTCGTCCAATTGCAAGCTCAAAATGATTATTTTTTCCCAAAGCATCAAGGCGCATTCGACCCAAATATTCCTACGCCAGAACAATTTTTAGGTTATCCAATCGGTTCGCATTACACGCGGCACGACCAGATTGTGGCTTATTTCAAAGAACTCGATAGGCTTTCGGATAAAGTGACCTTTCAAGTGATTGGTAAAACGTATGAAGAGCGTGCGCAAGTGATTTTGACGATTACATCGGCTGCGAATCACGCGCGTTTGGAACAAATTCGCACCGAACATTTGACTTTAATAAACCCGCAGGCGGCAGAACCCAATTATAAAAACCTGCCCGTTATCGTGCATTTGGGTTATAGCGTACATGGTAATGAAACGTCGAGTGGCGAATCGGCGATTATTACGGCGTATTATTTGACCGCTTCGCAAAGTGAAGAAACCCAACGTTGGTTGAATGAAGCAGTTGTCACAATTGACCCGGCTTTGAATCCCGATGGACGTGACCGCGCTGCTAATTTTCATAATCAGTACAAATCTTTTCCGCCCGTGGCTGACCCGCTCGACCGCGAGCACAATGAGGTGTGGCCCGCCGGACGTACGAATCACTATTGGTTTGACCTCAACCGCGATTGGCTCGCCACCGTACACGTAGAAAGCAAAGCCCGCGTGGATTTTTTCCATCAATGGTATCCAAATATTATGATTGATTTTCATGAAATGGGTACGAATTCAAGTTATTATTTTGAACCAACACCGCCGCTGGGTTCGGTAAGTCCCGTTTTACCGCCTTCGGTGTATGACATTTTAAATGTGCGATTAGCCAAGTATCATGCGGATGCGCTGGATGGATTGGGCGTTTTATATTTCACAAAAGAGCAATATGATAATTTTTCGCCGATTTATGGTTCGACCTATCCAGATTTTCATGGGGCAGTAGGCGTTACGTTTGAAATTGGCAGCTCAAGAGGCATTGTACAAGAAAGTCAAGATGGTTTGAAAACATTTGCATTTACGATTCGAAATCACACAGCAACGGGCTTGGCGACCGTGCGTGGCGCGGTGGAAGAAAAAGAACTCTGGCTAAAAAGTCAGAAAGATTTTTTCAAATCAGCGTTGACCGATGCCGCAAAGAATCCAAATAAAGCCTTTGTTTTCGGTAATACGAAAGACCAGAATCTGACCAATAAATTTTTAGAATTAGCCCTGCGTCATAAAGTGGAAGTGTATGAAGTTTCACAGAATGTGAGTTATAATGGTAAAAATTTTGAGAAAGGCAGTTCGTATGTGATTCCAACTTCGCAGCCGCAGTATCGCATCGTGCATTCTTTGTTTGAAGAAATGACCACTTTTGTGGATAGTGTTTTTTATGATATTACCGGTTATTCCATTGCACAGGGTTATGGCATTCCATTTACATCAGTTAAGGATGTAAAATTTACAAAAGGAAATCGCGTTACGCAAGTACCTGTACTTCAAGGTGGTGTAGAAAATAGTAAATCAAATTATGCTTATATTTTTAGTTGGAATGATATGAATGCATCAAAAGCGTTATATCAATTGCAATCGGCGGGCGTGATGACTCGAGTGGCGTTCAAACCGTTCAGTGTAAAATTTGCTAATTCTAAAAAAGACTTTAGTTACGGCAGCATCGTGATTCCGACTGCTTTGCAATCTATTTCCGCCGATTCGCTCTATCGTTTGGTGGATGCTATTGCTAAAAAGACGAATATTCAAGTGACGGGCGTTTCGACGGGTTTCAACATGGCGGGCATTGATTTGGGCAGTAGCAATATTCGCACCGCGAAAAAACCAGAAGTGGCATTGGTCATTGGCGAAGGCATCGCAGCGAATGAAGCAGGAGAAGCGTGGTTTGTATTGAATCAGCACGCGGGAATTCCAGTGAGCAAGATTGATGTGGGTGCGTTGCGTCGAGCGAATCTGAATCGGTACACGACGATTGTGTTGGTAAGTGGCAATTATAATGTGGAAAAACCGGTGGTAGACAAACTCAAAACTTGGATTGAAGATGGCGGCACACTCATCACGTACAAAACGGCTGCGCAATGGGCAATCACGCAGGGCTTGGTCGCGGAAAAACTAATTGTAACCAATAAAATAGATTCTACGAACATTAAGCGGTTAGATTTTGTAAACGCCTCTGAAATAGAGGGCACGAGCAATATTGGCGGAGCGATTCTACGCGCTAATTTGGACATTACTAACCCAATTGCTTTTGGCGTGGAAGACCGAAATTTATATACTTTCCGCAATAGTCGCTTGATTTTTAAACCCAGTATGAATCCGTATGCCACTGTTGCAAAATATCCGGCAAATCCAGTCGTGAGTGGTTTCGTTTCAAAAGACAATGCGCAAAAACTGGCGAATTCGGCGGCGATTTTGGTGAGTAATTCGGGCAGTGGTCGCGTGGTCATGTTCGCAGACAATCCGAATTTTAGAGGGTATTGGCATGGCACGTCGCGGTTATTTTTGAATGCTGTTTTTTTTGGAAATCTGTTAAACGTGCCAAATCCGATTCCGGCGGAGGAAGACTGAAAAGGTGGATAACTCAACCTTCTCTACCCTCTCTACGTTTAAAAACTTGCTTGGATGCAGGAAGAAGGCTAACTTTGTAGAAATTTATAACTATGTTAAAATTATTGTTATTGGGATTGGTAATATACGGGATTTATAAATATTTCACGATTGCTAATAAACTACACGCGGGTATTCGCAAAAAAGTGAAGGAAAGTGGCGGTGTTAGTATTGAAATCAACATTGACCGGAAGGAAAAAGTGAACGCAAAAGACGGCGATTATACGGATTATGAGGAAATGAATAAGTGATACCTTAAACCTGTAAGATTTTCGAGACCTTATTTAGGTTTGCGCAATAGTTGTAAAATTATAGAATGACAGATTTTAAAATCGGCGGTTTGGTGCTGTACAAAAATAATCAGCTCATCGCTTTCAACAAGCCCGCGAATGTGCCGGTGCAGGAAGACAAAACAGGCGACAAACCGCTGCTGAATCTCGCAGAAATCTATTCCAAATCAAAGTTGAATCTCATCCATCGGCTCGACCGTCCGGCGACGGGTGTTATCTTATTTGCCAAAACCCACGGCGCACAAGTGGCTTTGAATGAGCAGTTTAAGCAGAAAATCGTTCAGAAAACGTATCTCGCTGTTGTAAAAGACCCGCCGCCAGAATCGGAAGGTACACTCATTCATTTTTTACGAAAACATCAAAAAGAAAATCGTTCTGTTGCAACTATAGAAGAAATGCCCAATTCTAAAATAGCGGAATTAAGATATAAAGTAATTGGCAGCAGCGATAATTATCATCTCTTAGAAATTGAACTTATCACCGGCAGACATCATCAGATTCGGGCGCAATTGAGCGCGATTGGTTGTCCTGTAAAAGGCGACACGAAATATGGCGCAAAGCGCAGCAATCCTGACCATTCGATACATTTGCACGCTTGGAAGATCCGTTTTCAACATCCGGTTACAGGAGAAATGGAGGAGATTGTAGCACCGATACCGGAAAATGATGCAGTTTGGAAAGCATTCAAGGTTTGAAATTTCTTGTTAGAGGTTTGGAGTTGCGATTAAAACATTGACACAAAGTGTTCTGTGCGACGATATAGTTAAAGAAAATGCTGCCAGGAGTGTAAAAAATGACCAACAGAAAAGTGACCAAGCAATAAAAACTTTGCGGCTTTGCGTGAAAAAAATCTGCGGGAGAATGTGTGCTGAACGCCAAATCACCAATATCAAATCACCTTTTTTCAATGGAATTAATTTTAAAATATTTTCCGAATCTGACGGATTTACAAAAAGCGCAGTTGGAACAATTAGACGTATTATATCGGGATTGGAATGAAAAAATAAATGTGATTTCCAGAAAGGATATTGAGAATTTGTATGCCCATCACATTCTACATTCACTCGCTATTGCAAAAATTGTGACTTTCAAGCCGAAGGCAGCTGTGTTGGATATCGGTACGGGCGGCGGTTTTCCGGGCATTCCACTGGCGATTTTATTTCCAGAAACACAGTTCACACTCGTGGATAGTATTGGTAAAAAAATAATGGTTGTTAAAGAAATAGCAGCAGCAATTGGTTTGGATAACGTCACCGCATTGCATCAACGGGTGGAAGATTTCAAACTGCGCCAATTTGATTTTGTGGTGACGCGCGGCGTGACGACCTTGGATAAATTGACTGTATGGAGTTTTCGAATTATTAAAAATAAACAAGTACACGTGCTGCCCAATGGTTTGATTGCGTTGAAAGGTGGCAGTTTGGAAGAAGAAATAAAGTTATTGTCGAAAGATGATTATACCGAAGTGTATCCGTTGTCCGATTTTTTTCAGGAAGAATATTATCAAGAAAAATTTGCGGTTTACGTGCAAGCGTAGCACAGGCTTCCAGCCTGTCCTCGTTTCGCAGCTTTCAAGCCGCGTCGTCACAACCTAAAGGTTGTGTCACGAATTCATCCTAAAGTATGTGCTACATTTTAATTAATTTTCTATTTTTGCAAAAAAATAACGTCATGGCATTTGAAATAGAAGGCAAGCTCATCAAGAAATTTGATATAGAAAGTAAAACCAGCTCGTTTCAGGCGCGCGAATTTGTAATAGAAGTACCGGACGCGAATAGCAATTATACACAGTTTGTGAAATTCCAATTGGTGCAAGACCGTTGCGCGCTGATAGACGGCATGAACGAAGGCGAACAAATCAAAGTACACTTCGACTTGCGCGGGCGCGAGTGGCAAGGCAAATATTTTACCAATCTCAACGCTTGGAAAGTAGACAAAGTGGACGGTGGCACAACAAATACAAATACAACTGCACCTGCCGCAACTGCGAATGCCGGTTCATTCCCAACTGCAAATGACGAACCCGCTGCGGACGACGACCTACCGTTTTAGGAAAGTCAAAATGTAAAAGTTTAAATGTAAAATGTAAAAGTTGTACTGACTGATTTTTACGGCTAAAGATTCACAATTTCCTACGCTCTTTTACGTCAAAATAGTTATTTAAACGTTTTACCTCTGTAAAAGCAATTCTTCCTTACCAAAAACCAGTGTATGAAAAGGCTGTTTCTTTACCTCTTCCTCTTGACTGCCCTGCAAAGTCAGGCGCAGGTACTCAGCGGCATCAGTACAAAATGGAACGATACCTTTGGCGAATGGACGCTTTACACCGACAATCAGGAACTCGAAGGCGACTTACAATTGCGCTGGCTCACCAATAACGACTGGACCGAATGGGAATACCGCCTCGGCGATGCAACCGGCACGATTCGTATGAAGTGGAAGGGTAATGCAAACGAATGGGAAGTACGTGGCGGCAACGACATCGTGACCATGCGAACGCTTTATAACAACAACTTCCGCGAGTGGCGCATCACAAGCAGCAAAACCATGACTTGGAAAAGTCGCTACGGAAATAATTTAGACGAATGGGAATTAGACGATAGCCGCTTGGGAAATTTCACGATGCTCACGGCTTGGGAAGGTAATCCCGGCGACTGGATTATCGAAGATGAACTGGATGAAAGTATTAATTTGACGACGAAGATGGCGTTGGTTTTTTTGGTGGTGTTTAATAGTTCGCCAAAGTTTTGAAAGGGAGGATGGGAGCATAGGAAGATAGGAGGATTCTACTACGACAACTTACGTTCCTATCTTCCCATCCTCTTATCCTCCAACTTCCCCCAAAATCTGCTCCGCATGATTCGCCGTCTCTACTTTTGTAAAAATCTTTTCAATAACCCCATTTTCATTGATGACAAACGTGGTACGATTAATCCCTTCAAAGGTTTTTCCAAACATTTGTTTCGGTCCCCACACGCCGTACGCATGGACTACTTTTTGGTCGGTATCGGCTAACAATGGAAAAGGAAGATTGTATTTTTTCTTGAATTTGTCCTGCATTTTGGAGGTATCGGCACTTACGCCCAAGAGTTCAAAACCTTGTGCCCGCAAATCCGCGTAGCTGTCACGCAAGCTACAAGCCTCTGCCGTACAGCCCGGCGTATCCGCTTTAGGGTAGAAAAATAAAATCAGTTTTTTACCCTTAAAATCGGATAGCGAAACTGGTTCTCCATTTTCATTTAAACCGCTAAAATCGGGGGCTTGGTCGCCTTCGTTCAAGTGCGTCGTATCTTTGGTTTTTTCAAAAATCAAAATCGCGTTGGTGAAAATCTTTTTTACAATATTCATAATCATTTGCTAATGCACATTCAAAAAGCGAAACATTTGCAAGTAAAAGAAGTTCAAAATGGAAATCGGTGAGTGGTGAAAGGTGAGTGGAGAAAATCCGTGTGAATCCGCTCAATACGCGTCATCCGTGTTCCAATAATGTGATATAAACTAAGCTGCAAAAAGGGCAAAACCGATGCGGTTTACAAATCTGTCCAACTACCCACCAACGTCTCCGCTTTCTGATTTTTTTGCAATCGTTCTAAAAATTCCGTTCTATCAATCGCCCGTGCGCCGAGGCTGCCGAGATGATTTGTTTCTTGCTGACAATCAACGAGTTGAAAGCCGATTTTTTGTAATTTTTTCACTAAAGTTATAAATCCAAATTTAGAAGCATTGCTCTCATACGCGAACATAGACTCTCCAAAAAACACTTTCCCCAATGAGATACCGTACAAACCGCCTACCAATTCTTCCTCTTTCCACACTTCCACCGAATGCGCGTAGCCCAACTCGTGTAGCCGAATGTACGCCGCCACCATATCCTCCGTAATCCACGTACCACCAAATTGCCCTTGCCGATATTGGGATTGACAAGCGCGCATGATGGCTTCAAAATGCGTATCAAAAGTGACTTCAAACTTGCGTTGATTGAAATACGGACGCATACTTTTAGAAACATTCAACTCCGTGGGAAATAGCACAAATCGTGGGTCGGGCGACCACCAAAAAATCGGCTCGCCTTCATTAAACCAAGGAAAAATACCCCACTCGTATGCCAGTAACAAGCGCTCCGGCGACAGGTCTCCACCTACCGCAAGAATGCCGCTGGGGTCCGCCAATGCTGGGTGCGGAAAAACCAATTCATCTGTGGAAAGTTGAAAAACAGGCAATTTTTTAATATTGATTATTTAACAATTAACCATTGACCATTTTCGAGCCGTTGGAAAATTGATAATTTAAAAACAAAGCCACTGTCAATAACAACAACGCGCCAGCTTGATGCAATACACCCAATCCGACCGGAATCACGCCCACGCTATTTACAACCGTCAAAATTCCCAACACAATTTGTATTATCAACATAGTTATCAACAAATACAAACCCGTCCGAAATGGCTTTGGCGAGACAACTTTAATCGCTTTGAAAAAGAACCATAAAACGATGATTGTCAATAAGTAAGCAGTCCCCCGATGTAAGGTTTGAATAAGTGCAACCATAAAAGCAGTAGCATCATATTGTACTATATTTTCCACACTCCAATTTGTATTGTTGAAAAGAATGTTAGGAACTGCCTCGCCATTCATATCAGGCCACGTCGGGTAAAAAAGGGCTGCTTTCGTGCCAGACATGATGCCGCCGAGTATGATTTGTATAGCTGCTACGATTGTAACTGTCAAACTCCATTTGCGCAAAGCTACCTTTTCAAAAATAATTGGATTTGGCTGAATGACTTTGAAAGTCGTCCATAATAAATATCCGAAAAGCAAAAATCCCAGCGACAAGTGCATCGTCAGTTTGTAGGCGTTCACCCAAGGGCGCTCAATCAAACCACTCGCCACCATAATCCAACCGAAAGATGCCGCCAACGCCGCTAAAAGTATCACCACGCCCAATCTTCGCATCAACGGTGGGTCAAGCCAACCTTTCCGCCAGAAGATAAAAAATGGAATCGCAAACACCAAGCCCATCGTACGTGCCCACAAGCGATGAAAATATTCCCAGAAGTAGATAAATTTAAATTCAGACAGGCTCATGCCTTTGTTGATTTTCTCGTACTGCGGTGTCTGTTTATACAACTCAAATTCCGATTGCCACTTTTGCTCATTGAGCGGTGGAAGGCTGCCCGTCACAATTTCCCATTTGGTGATAGACAATCCAGAACCGGTAAGCCGCGTAATGCCGCCAATGACAACTTGTCCAAGTACCATAACCAAACCCACAATGAGCCAAATCTTTACCGCACGCGGATAACCTAGCTTTTGCATTACTTTTACAGGTTTATCTAAAATAATTGCTTCCATGAAACAAACTTTTTTGGGTCAAACAAACCAATTCGTTTTGCTGACTTAACTTTCAATTAACAATCCGTTATTATTAAATTAATTTCTTTTTCAAAATTTATAAAAATTTCATCGCTCATCATAAGGGGTGTTAGTTTGTAGAGAACTTTTTTTCTCTACATATGCACCGCCGTTTTTCCCACTTTACCAACGAGTTTACATTTGATTTACACAAGTGATTTGTTCAGCTACTCAATGAATTGCGAACTTATCCACAAGTTGTGGAAATGGAATGTATAAGTTATCCCTTTTGTTGACGAGCCGTTGATTTTTACAATTTCGTGTCACACAAAAGCCGTGTTATCCACAAAGTGATTTTTAAAAAAGCCCTTAGCATCGCCCCAATTTTCTTAATCTTAGTAAGTGTTGAGAACTAAGCCGCTTCTGCACGCTCTATTAAAATAAACGGTGGAGAACTTTTTTCCGCAATCATCTGATTTTAAACGAATTAAGTGTTTGTCAAAATGGTAGTGTGGATAACTTTGTGTGCAATTTTGTTTCTATTGCGTGAACCTTTTCGTTTTTAATTTGAAAATAAAATTCCTAATTGCCTCATTACCAAATAGCTATTAAAAATCTGCTAGTACAAACAAAAATTACTTAGTTTGAAAGTAAAACTAACCCAACCTTTTTTTATAGTTTTATGTTTTCAAAAGAAAAAAACTGCTATGCCTGCTATCATCGAAGCGACTAGAAATTTAGACCGTAAAGGTTATTTGGATATAGATGTAGACCCTACGCTGGATTTTGTAGCGGAAATTCGACGATTAAAGAAAGAAAAAAATGCCGTCATTTTAGCACATTATTACCAAGAGTCAGAAATTCAAGATGTAGCAGATTATATTGGCGATAGCCTAGGATTATCTCAAAAAGCAGCAACTACCGATGCAGATGTGATTGTTTTTGCCGGCGTGCATTTCATGGCAGAAACCGCGAAAATATTGAGTCCTATTAAAAAGGTGTTGCTACCGGATTTAAAAGCAGGTTGTTCTTTGGCGGATTCTTGTCCTGCGCCCGTTTTTAGACAATTCAAAGAAAAATATCCTGATCACGTCGTCGTAAGTTATATCAATTGCACAGCAGAATTAAAAACGCTGACCGATATATGCTGCACTTCTACGAATGCTGTGCAAATTATTGACAGTATTCCGAGAGACCAGCCGATTATTTTTGCGCCGGATATGAACTTGGGAAAGTATCTGATTAAGAAAACTGGACGCGACATGGTGCTGTGGAATGGTGCTTGTATGGTACACGAAATTTTCTCCGCCGAAAAAATCACGAAGCTGCGCGTTCGCCATCCGAATGCAAAATTTATCGCGCACCCAGAATGTGAACCACACCTTCTGGAAATGGCAGACTTTATTGGTTCGACCACCGGCTTATTGAAATACACCATTAATAATGAAGCGACGGAATTTATCGTAGCGACCGAAGCGGGTATTTTACACCAAATGGAGAAATCCTCTCCGCATAAAACCTTCATTCCCGCGCCTCCCAACAACAATTGCGCCTGCAACGAGTGCCCCCACATGAAGCGCAATACGATGGAAAAACTCTACGTGTGCATGGAGTACGGGCAGCCGGAAATCATTTTGCCGGAATGGATTATTGAGCAGGGCAGAGCTTGCATTGACCGGATGTTGGATGTTTCGGCAAAAGCGGGATTGAATAAGGATTGAAATTTGTTATTGGTTAATTGTGAATTGGAACAACATGACTTTGACTTGTTAGGGAATGCCGATAACTGATTTATTTTACGCGCCCGTATTACCACAATTGGAACGCGGATGACGCGGATTGGGCGGATTCCCGCGGATTTTATGCTTGGTTTGCTTTCTATCTGAAAAACGAACACATTACAAAAAATCCGCGAAAATCTGCGGTTGCCGTGTCGTCCGCGTTCCAATTATTGTCCTAAGCGTACATAACAAACCTAACTAAAATTTTTAAAAACAATACAACAAATTACCTTTTCGCCGTTAGAGAGTAACGTTGCGGTTATTGCTACTGTGTGATACCTTTATGATTCTTGTTACCAATCCCTTGAACATCCAAAACTAAAAACGTGGTGAAAAAAGTTTGTTTACTCACAGCTTTCCTCTTACATATTGCTACCCTCACGATTGCCCAGCGGGGCTGGGAAGCGGGCGCTTGGATAGGCAGTGCCTTTTACTTCGGAGACCTTAATACAAGCTACAATTTGAGTACGCCGGGATTAGCCGGTGGGGTACTCGGTCGCTTCAATTTTAATAATCGGGTGAGCATAAAATTTTCTGCCAACGCTGCGCAGGTGCGAGGGGACGATGCTATCTCCAAAAATACCTTTGAGCAGGCGCGAAACTTGAGTTTTCGTTCCGATATTATCGAGGGAGCAGCGCAGTTAGAATTTAATTTTTTGCCCTATACGCATGGCAGTCCCGATGAATTTTATACTCCTTATTTGTTTGCTGGTTTTAATATTTTTCATTTCAATCCAGAAGCGGAATATAATGGCGAGTGGGTAGAATTGCGTCCACTGGGTACGGAAGGGCAGTTTAAAGGAGAAGAATATTACAGCATCAGTGGCGGCGTTTTGTATGGGATGGGTTTGAAATTTGACCTGAGTTATGAATGGAGTATCAATTTAGAATTAGGCGCGCGTACTTTATTCACCGATTATATGGATGATGTAAGCACGGTTTATGCAGATAAAGACGACCTTTTGCAAGAGCGCGGAGAATTAGCAGCGGAGTTATCAGACCGTTCTATTTTGATACCGGGTGTAAATGACGGACAAATTGGCGAGCCGGACACGCAGCGCGGCGGCAGTTCCCTCAATGATACCAATGTAATGATTGGGGTAGGTATTGTCTATTATTTCGGAGATTTGAAATGCCCAACGTATGGAAATCGCCGGCGGAGGTAGGATGAAGGGGTGATAGGGTGATTGGTTTATAGGGTGATTTTTAAAAATAGGGGAGAAACAGGTGATAGGTGATAGCGACTAAGAAATAACCTTTGAGGCTTTGCGTGAAAAAAACGCTGATCGTAATCAACGAGCGAAAAAATAGCTCAATATCATAATATCCTAATTCTTTATCGAAGTAGCTGCTGCTTCTGTCTATTAATAAAGGAAGTTAAAAAGAGATACGTCCATAGATTAAATATTTGTCTACCAAGTGTTTAGCGACTGCCAACTACTAATTAAAAACTGCCTACTGGTCTATCTTTCCTGCGCGGATGTAAGATTTGTATTATCTTGTGTTGAAATGGTAAAAGTGATGAAAAAGTCAAAATTAATTGTGTTAGGCTTGACGCTTACGCTGGCAGCTTGTCGCCAAACGCCCAAAGACGAATGGACCAGCGGCAATGATGACCCCACTAGTCGGGACACAACGGTAAACAATCGCCCTTATCGCTCGTATCATGGATTTTTTTATCCAATAATTGGCGGATTCATTTCACCTAATTCGTATCGTGGCGCCAGTATGCAGGACATTTCGCGTCCGGGATTCACGCCGAGCAAGGTTTCGCGCGGTGGTTTTGGCGGTTCTTCCAATCGGACGAGCAGCTAATGGAACGAGGACTGGTAAAAGAGCGCCGCAATTGGCAAAAGATTGTAGAAAAACAAGGCTTTATTTTCCACTCGGTGGAGGGTAAGTATTGGGATGAGAGTGCCTGTTACGCATTTACAAAAAAAGAGATATTTGCCATTGAAAAGGCGACCAAAGAGTTGTTTGACCTTTGCATGAAGGCAGTTCAATATATTTTAGATAAACATCGCCTCGATGAATTTGCCATTCCACCGGCTTTTCACGAGCTGATCCGCAGCAGTTGGGATGCCGACGCTCCAACGTTATATGGACGATTTGACTTGGCTTGCGACGATGGACAAGTTAAATTGTTAGAATTCAACGCCGACACGCCTACTTCCCTCCTTGAAGCTTCCGTCGTGCAATGGTATTGGCTGCGCGATTTTGATAAAAATTTAGACCAGTTCAATTCCATTCACGAACATTTATTAGATCAATTTAAATATTTCAAACAACGCGGTATTCAACGGCTGTACTTTTCCTGCGCGGAAAGCAATGACGAGGATTACATGACTGTGGCGTATTTGATGGATTGTGCGCAGCAAGCAGGTTTGCGGGTAGAATTTATAGATGTTGCAAATATTGGTTGGGACGGCGAGCGTTTTTTGGATTTGAAAGAACGAGAAATCGTTAACTGTTTCAAACTCTACCCGTGGGAATTTATGCAGACAGAAGAATTTGGACAGCATATTTTATTTTCGCATACGCAGTGGTTCGAGCCGGCTTGGAAAATGTTGTTGTCCAATAAAGCAATTCTAAAAGTCCTGTGGGAAATGTTTCCATATCACCCGAATTTACTGCCCTGTTACGACCATCCAAAGAATATGAAAGCTTATGTAAAAAAACCATTTCTGAGCCGTGAAGGGGCGAACGTAACGATTATAAAAGACGGACGATTATTGCAAGCAACGCAAGGCGAATATGGCTACGAAGGATTTGTGTATCAAGAATATTTTGAATTACCAGAATTTTCAGGGAACCGTCCGGTAATAGGCAGTTGGATTATTGGCGATTCGCCTGCGGGCATCGGAGTTCGGGAGACGAACTCTTTGATACATGATAATTTGTCAAGATTTGTGCCGCATTATTTTTATTAGGAAGTCAGAAGAGAGAGCCGAGAAGAGAGAAGTCAGACAAAGATATAAGAGTAATCCGACTTTTGATTCAAAAATGAACCCCTTTTGCCGACAAGCTGTTAAAATAGCATCATTTATTTCTATTTTTAAAGGTTATACGATTGATAGATTGCATGGTGGAGGGAGATTTGGTTAAAAACAGTATGATTCAACAGAAGGAATTTGCATTGCCGCCTTTCCCAAGAGGTTACCATTTGATTACGTCGGAAGTCCTCCGGCACTTATCTGTGTTGCCACAAATAGGGCTTCTAAATTTATTTATTCAACACACTTCAGCAGGTTTAACCATTAATGAAAATGCAGATAGAACGGTGCGGGAAGATTTTGAACAGATTTTGAATCATTTAATTCCTGAAAATTTACCTTTTTTAAAACACGATATGGAAGGACTCGACGATATGCCCGCCCATATCAAAGCCGCTTTAGTGGGCACTTCCGTCACGATTCCGATTACAAACAATCAATTAAACTTAGGAACTTGGCAAGGCATTTATTTGTGTGAATTTCGCAATTATGGTGGCAGCCGTCGTGTGGTGGCTACTATTTATAGTTAAATAACAAAACCCAACCAGAATTGTAGTATAACTTTGTAAAGTATATTTAAAAATTAGATAGGGAATCGAAGGTGCAAGTGATTGATTATTAAAGTATAAAAACTTTGCGTCTTTGCGTGAAGTTTCTGATATTACACAACGGTTAAAAAAAAATAAAAACCCATACAACCATGCCAATATTAGGTGCCATCATCAAGCGGGGATTAACGTTGGGAGAAAAGCTGGAGCGCCAAAATGTAAGTCCTATACAAGCGCAAACCAGAACGTTGCGCCGATTATTACGCCTCGCCAGCAATACAGCTTTTGGGCAATATTATGGCTTCAAAGATGTACTGGGTTCCCGAAATTTGATAGAAAACTTTCAATCGCGTGTACCCATTCACAATTACGACAGTATGCACGACCGCTGGTGGCACATGAGCCTCAATAATGTGGAAAACGTGACGTGGCCCGGCAAGGTGAAATATTTTGCGTTGAGTTCAGGTACATCGGGTGCGCCCAGCAAGCAAATTCCTGTCACCGAACACATGATTCGCGCTATCCGCCGTGGTAGCACTAAAATGTTTTTTAATTTGAATCGCTTCAATATCGGTCCCGACCTTTTTACAAAAGATATTATGATGCTGGGTGGCTCTACCAATTTGCAAAATCAAGGCGATTATTTTCTGGGCGACTTAAGCGGTATCAATGCGGGTAAAATTCCTTTTTGGCTGCGTCCATTTTACAAACCCGGGGTAGAAATTTCACGCATCAACGATTGGAATGATAAAATTAAAGAAATTGTAAAAAAAGCACCCGAATGGGATGTCGCATTTATAGTCGGTATTCCGGGGTGGGTACAGTTGATGTTGGAAAGTATTATTGACCATCATAAAGTGAAAAACATCCACGAGATATGGCCCAATTTCACGGTTTACGTACATGGTGGCGTCCATTTTGAGCCGTATCGCAGGGGCTTTGATAAGCTCGTTGGAAAGCCGCTGGTGTATATGGATTCATATTTAGCTTCTGAAGGATTAGTTTCCTTTCAATCTCGTCCTGAAACACGCTCCATGAAAATGGTACTGGACAATGGCATCTTTTTTGAATTTGTACCGTTTACCGAAGATAATTTTGACGCAGATGGAAATATTAAAGAAAATGTGGAAGCCTTGTCTATAAAAGATGTAAAAGAAGGGATTAATTATGCACTGCTGATGACGACTTGTGCCGGTGCTTGGCGCTATCTCATTGGTGATACTGTGAAATTTACAGACAAAGCGCGTGCGGAAATTATCGTGACCGGACGTACCAAACATTATTTGAGCATCGTAGGCGAGCACCTTTCGGTGGATAATATGAATCAAGCCGTGCGCCATGCAGAGGAAGCATTGGATGTTGATATTCGAGAGTTTACGGTTTCTGCTGTTAATGCCGGTAAATACTTTGCACACAAGTGGTACGTGGGTTGTGAGCCACAAATAGATGCACAACGCTTGGCAAATACATTAGACGAAGCCCTTCAGAAATTGAATGATGACTATCGCATAGAACGTAATGCCGTGCTACAACCGATTCAAATGGAAGTAATTCCATCGCATTTATTTTATCAGTGGCAGGAGTCCCGTGGCAAATTGGGCGGGCAAAATAAATTTCCGAGGGTGATGAAAAAGGAACTTTTTGAGGAGTGGGAAAATTTTGTTCGGCAGTCTTCGGCAGCACAACTTCGCTCGGATGAAATCCTTAATTGAAGGCATCCAAACTGGACTTATCCTATGCTTTCTCATAGGTCCCATTTTCTTTACGCTGCTGCAAACGGGCGTGGAGCGCGGCTTTCGTGCAGGTGCAATGGTAGGATTGGGTATTTGGATGAGCGATATATTATTTGTAACCGTATTTTATTCGAGCATTTCTCGCATTAGCGAACTCATGCAAGGCGACCAGATTTCATTATATATTGGAATTGGTGGCAGTATTATTTTGGCTATGTTTGGTATTTCGGCACTTTTCACGAAGCCAGTGGTGGCAAGTCATAAAGAATTACAGTTGCGCCCCTCATCTTCCTATTTCTCACTTTGGATAAAAGGTTTTTTGTTGAATACCGTAAATCCTCCAACCACGCTATTTTGGTTCACCATCGTGAGCACCGCCGTGGTGAATGGAGGTGCAAATTTTACCAATCAATATGCTGTTTTATTTTTCGGCGGTATCATTGGCACCGTTGCAACGACCGATTTATTAAAGGTTTTTATGGCGAAGAAAATTCGGCGTTGGTTGCAACCCGTTCATATTCTTTGGTTTAGAAGAATTTCCGGGATTGCGCTTATCATCTTTGGCGTAGTTCTATTAATAAAAACGATTTACTATCCAGCAGCCATGATACATTAAATAGGTGTGGCACATTTCTAAAAATGTGCCACACCTATCAAGAATAAAAATCTTTCACCAAATAAACTGCTGCGTCTGCTGCGTAAAATCCGTTTGAAATGTAATAAAATAAGCACCTTTGGGCAAATTTGAAAAGTCCAAAGTGTTTCTATTCTCTCCGCTGAATATTTGCTTTCCAGAGCTGTTGGTCACTCGAATCGCGAATTTTTCTATATCGGTTTTAATAAATACCTGCCCATTGGTTGGATTCGGAAAAACTTGAAAAAGCACTGCCTTTTTTGGAATTTGAATTACATTTGTAATATTGAATTCAATTTTAGATAAAAATACATCATAAGAAGTAGAGATATTTAATGTTTTAGTATCAAATGTAGCTTTTCCCGTAAAACTTCCACCAGTAAAAACCGCACCGTTTGAACTTGCAGCAATTCGATTCGCAAAAATTGCTTTATCCGATTGAATATTTTTCGCCCATTGACAAATAAAATTTGGGTTAAAAGCCGCTACAAATCCGCTTACTGTATTGGCATTCGTTGAAAAAGAAAATCCATCAAATGTCATATTTCCTTGATAGAATCCACTCATAATCAACAAATTGTCTCGGATGATCATATCCGTAGCTTGTTGCAAAAGCGGGCCGCCTAACGCTCTTGCCTGTAATGGCGTTCCATCTGAATTATATTTTAGTAGAAAAAAATCGGACTGCCCAGTGCTACTTTGAATGGCTAATTGTTGATTCAAACGCAACGTTCCAACAAAATAACCCGTCAAATAAATGTTATCAAATTCGTCTATCACTATGGAAGTCACATCGCTGTCAAATACACCACCCGCTTTTTTTGCCCATATTGGATTGCCATTTTTGCTGATTTTTGTAATGAAAAGGTCTTGATCAGCCGTGTTTGCAATAAGCGTTGTATCTGCAATGTTAGTTGTATCGTTAAAAAAACCTGCTACTATTAAATCGCCTGCTCTCGTTATGCTCATAGCCGTGGCGCGTGTATCGCCCGTTTGCCCCTGTCGGAGCACCCATTGCAATTGCCCTACCGAATTAAATTTGGCTGTGAAAAAATCGGTTGTGCCTTTTGCAATTAAAATCGTATCTTCTATTTGCAAGCTATCCGAAAAAAAGCCAGTTAGAAAAATATTGCCAGCAGCGTCACAAACAACATCCGTCGCATTTTTGAGCGCACCACCACTTAAACTTTTACCCCAAATTGCTTTCCCATCCGCATTGTATTTTACCAAAAAAATCGCTTTTGGATTTTGCTTCGCCTTTAATTGAATCGTATCAAAATCACTTTGCTGCCAAAATGTACCGATTACAATCAGATTTCCCGCAGCATCCGAAGTTAGATTGGTTACCTCGTCTTCTAAATTACTTCCAGCTCGTTTTGCCCAAGTGATTTCGCCATTTGTATTGAATTTAGATAGAAAAATATCTGCTTCGCCGCGAGCGGTTAAGGTCTGACTGCCAATAAGGAGTTGATTTTGAAAAGTGCCACCGAAAAACACGCTACCGTCCTTGCCGACTGTCAAGCCACCACACGTTTCTGTTCCATTGCCGCCAAATGGCTGCACCTGCGTCCAATTTTGGAGAAAAGCAGCGGTTGGCAACAGCCAAAGGACAATAAAAATGGTTAGAACTGCGTAATGCTTCAAATTTTGAATGAATTATTTTACAACATGAATACTAAACTTTTAACGATATTTTTCAGCGCATTATTGGGCATTTTTCTGATATCCTGTGGCGGCAGACAGACAGAAACAGAGAGCACAGAATGGAAATCAAGCGGCGACCCGGCTATTGACCAACTGACGCAAAAAATCAGTGAGCGTCCAAATGATCCGACCTTGTATGCAGCGCGTGCAGGATTGTATTACGAAAAAGAAGGTTATGACGAGGCGATTCAAGACTTGCAAAAAGCACTTTCAATGGATTCTACAAATGTGCAATATTTACACGTCTTAGCAGATGTATATTTGGATTATTATAAATCGAGAGAAGCACTGGAAACGATGGAGAAAGCGGCGGTACTGTATCCAACCAAAATTCCTACGCTGTTGAAACTGAGTGAATTCCAAGTGATTTTAAAAAAGTATCAGGAGTCTATGCGCACAATTGACCGTGTGTTGCAGATTGACCCACAGAATGCAGATGCGTATTTGATGTTTGGGTTGAATTTTAAAGAACAAAAAGACACGGTTCGTGCCATAAACAGTTTTCAAAAAGCCGTAGAATTGAATCCCGACTTGATTGATGCGTGGATAAATCTGGGACAATTGCACGCTGGGCTTGGTAATAAAATTGCAGCTCGTTATTTCGACAATGCCATTCTCATTGACCCCAAGAGTGTAGCATCTTTGCACGCCAAGGCTCAGTATTTGCAAGATAAAAATGATTTAAAAGGCTCAATCGAATTGTATAAAAAAATTAATAATCTCGACCCGCAGTATGAAGAAGCCTATTATAATACTGGACTTTTGTACCTCGATTTGGATTCGATTGCAAAAGCGCAGCAAGCATTCGACTTGGCTATCAAAGTGAATCCGACGTTTGTTCAAGCTTATTTCTATCGAGGAGTCGCCGCCGAATTGCAAGGGAAAAAGACTCAAGCTAAATCCGATTACGAACAAGCATTGAAGCTCGCCCCGGATTATGAAAAGGCGAGGGAGGCGTTGGAGCAGCTACAATAGGTGATAAAGTGAAGGGTTGATAGGGTGATCCCGCTATAAGGCGGGACAAGTTGTGTGGCGAAGAGAAAAAGATACCAGAGTAAACTTTGCGCCTTTGCGTGAAAAATCTGCGGCATCTTCGAAACGGTGGAGTATGGAAACAAGTAGCAAGCGCCAACTAACAATTCACGCTTCACCAATCCCATTTTTTGTTAAAAAACTTGTCAACCCTTAACAGAAACTTTAGTTTTTTTTTAACATTTGTGTGCAACCCTCGCGTTGCAATATTGTCTATCTAAAAGAGAAAAATGACCAACTTGGATTACGCCAGTACGCATCGAGACCTTGTAGAGCAGTGCAGACAAGGACATCGCCCTTCGCAGTTTGAATTATATAAGTTGTACTCCAAAGCGATGTACAATGTGTGCCTTCGTATGGTAAAAAATGATTTGGACGCGGAAGATATTTTGCAAACCTCATTCATTGATGTATTTACGAAGCTCGATACGTTTCAATTTCAGTCGTCTATTGGTGCTTGGATAAAGCGAATTGTGCTCAATAATTGCATCAATTTTCTCAAGCGCAGTCGGATGCAATTGGAGGAATTGGATGAGAAGTTTTTTGGCATCCAAGAAGAGGAAAAACCCGATGAAGAGCATATAGGCTTGACGGTAGAGCGTGTAAATCGGGCGTTATTTGAATTGCCAGACGGGTATCGGGTCGTATTTTCTTTGTATATGTTGGAAGGTTATGACCATAAAGAAATAGCAGAAATATTGCATATAACGGAGGCAACCTCCAAATCTCAGTTTAGCCGCGCCAAAAGTAAGTTGCGGGAATTGTTAGTGTAGCAGTGGTGCCGAATATTATTCGGCGAAACGTTTTGCCGAATATTATTCGGCAATATACGCGCACCACACAAAAGTTAAATGTCATGAACAAAAATACCTTGGAGCAATTTATCCTCCAAAATCGAGAAAAATTAGATGTGGCAGTGCCGCAAGAAAAAGTCTGGTTAGATATTGAGCAAGCCCTTAATACTGCTGCAAAGCCACAAACATTGGAAGCTTTTGTTGCAAAAAACCAAGCCGCATTCGACTTTGCGGAGCCAAGTAACAGTCTTTGGACAAATATCAATCGGCAATTAAGTGGTGATAAAGATTGTGAAACGGTAGAAGCGTTCATTGCAGTTAACCGCGAATCATTTAATACCGCTATTCCAGCCAACGACATCTGGACAAACATCGAAAAAAGTTTAAATAGTCAGCAAAAAGCAGACACATTAGACACCTTTATTAAGTCGAATCGGGAAGCATTTGACGAAGCAACTCCAAGCGCTCGGATATGGTCATCGGTGGACAAAACCCTTCATCCGCAAGTAAAATTAAAATCGGCGAAAGTAGTAGGAATATGGCGTGTCTTGAGCATAGCGGCTTCTGTATTGTTATTATTAACAGTAGGCGCAGGTGTTGGGATTTATTTTACAAAATCGCAGGCGCAAGCAAACGTGGTGGCTTCTTTGGAAGATATTTCACCGGAGTATGCAGAGATGGTGCGGTATTATAATGCCGAGATTAATGATAAAGTAAAGCAAGTGTCTTTACAAAGTGATGATAAGTCGGTGTTTCAAGATTTGAAAAATGTAGACAAAATCATGGCAGAATTGGAGGCTGAATTGCAAAAAGCACCACGCGGTGCCGAAGAGCAAATTGTAGCCAACCTCATCAAGAGCTATCAAATCAAAGTAGATATTTTAGAACGAGTACTCGAGCGCATTCAATCAAAACCAGGAAATTCTAAACAACAAAAATTAAAGGATGATGAAGTTAATATATAATTTTAGTATAATGCTATTTTTGTTGACGAGTGTCAGCATGGTAGCACGGGCGGGCGACGACACCGAGCGGCGGGAGTTTACCAAGATTATTAAAAAAGAATTTGATATTACAAAAAATGGGACCACCGCTCTTTATAACAAATACGGAAAAGTAGATGTGAAAACTTGGGACAAGAACCGCGTGAAAATAGATGTGACAATCATTGTAAATGCTTCGAGCGAATCGGCTGCACAGGACGTTTTTGACCGCATTGACATCAATTTCTTCAATAAAGAAAATTATGTAAAAGCGGAAACCATTATTAATTCCAAAAATAATGACTGGTGGGGTGGCTGGAATGATAATAAAAGTGATTACTCCATCAATTACGAAATCTATATGCCGGCTACCAATAACTTGGAACTTACTAATAAATACGGCGATGCTTATGTCGCACCGATTTCTGGAGTTGCCAGCATTGATGTCAAATACGGAAATTTTAAAGTGCAGGGCGTGAGTAATAATGCGAAGGTAATTCTTGCTTACGGTAATGGAACTTTGATAAAGGGGCAAAATCTGAATTGTAATATAAGCTATGGAAAGCTGGACTGCGGTGAAGTACGCGATGTAGAAATTACAAGTAAATATTCGAAACTCAAAATTGATAAAGCAATTAATGTAAATAGCAATACCAAGTATGATACTTATGAATTTGGTGCGCTGCGCGAATTGAGAAATGATGGTGGATATGATAATTTCCATATTGGTACTGCTGAAAATGTAATAGTCGTTTCAAAATATACTACCGTGAACGTAGATAAACTAAGTAATTTATTGGATTTAAATTTGCAATATGGAGGCTCTTCTATTGGCTCTTTATCAAAAGAATTTACTAATGTAAATATAGTCGGTAAATACACGGATTTTAAAATTGGAATCGAATCGGGTGCCAATTTCAAATTCGACGCTTCCACGACTTACGCGGGCATCAACTATCCATCCGGTTTGAATGTCTCTTATGAAAAAGAAAAAGGGACAAGTCATGAAGTGCAAGGACACTTAGGGAAAGAGGGAGGCAAAAGTGTCATTGTTGCTCGATTGAGTTATGGCGGTTTGAAAGTAAGACAAGAGTAATATCAAAGTGAAATATGGGTTGCAAGTTGAATAACTTAAAAAGATTCAGCTTGCAACTTTTCATTTTTAGAATCAAATTTAAAAAAGCGCGTTTTGCCGCCAAAATTTACCCCCCGCTTGAATTTCTCCTCGCCGCAGGGCATTCATCGTTTCGTGCGCTTGTCAAGTTGGTTCGGGTAGCCGATAGCCACGCGCACAGCGCAAAACCATTTCCACTGTTTCTTCCATCGTTATCAAATTGCCAGGCGAGACGTACATCGGGTTCACTTTATCCTTCGTGCACAGCGCAAAACCAATCATTTCTTGTTTATCTAAAATGGGCGAATAACTCCCTTTTTCAAGTGCCGGTTCTATATATTTTCCAAATAAGATTTTCTTCGCACAGCCAATTGTTGGTGTTTGTGTCAACAATCCGAGATGTGCTGCGATACCCATTCGACGCGAGTGCGCGATGCCATGCCCATCCACCAACATAATATCCGGCTTTTGTGACAGTTGTTCCCAAGCTTTCATCAGCGACGGAATTTCCCGAAAGGACAACAATCCAGGAATATATGGAAACGTCATTTTATCAATCATCAAGGAATGTCCGACTACCTGCATCGTATTTGGGTCTAAAAGTACAATGCCAGCATAAATCACATCCGAAAATTTATTATACGACATATCTGTACCGCCCACCAATTTGATTTCTTTTTGCAAGGAAATAAGTTGAATTTGAGCGCGGAGCCGTTTTTGAATAGCTATGGCTTCGGCAGGTGTGACTTCCCAAGCGTGAGAATTGCTTTCGGACATGGCGGATGATTTTTGGTAAAACGGGTGGGTCAACATATAGTTGAATGAAAAAATAAATTTGTATTGCTACTTCAATGACAAAAAGATTCAAGTTTCCTATCTTCTTACGCTTCTTTTCAATACGGGATAACTAAATACGGCTATCAAAATTATAACCACCCCCCAATAAAATCCGCTCGTCAATTCTTCCTGCTCTCCTAAAATGAGCCACGCTAAGGCGATTCCATACACGGGTTCTAAATTTACGGTTAGATTGGAAGCAAACGCAGACAATTGTTTCAAAGAACGAAAGGCTAACACGTAAGCCAGACTCGTGCAAAGCAGTGCCAGTATGATTAGATAAAGCCAATCGCTCGGTGAGGGAAGGAAGGATTGAATCGGTTGTTTGGTGATTAAAATATAAATGGGCAGTACGAGTGTTAAAAACAAACAAGCACTTCCCAATTCTAAAAAAGTAAGGTCTAATATGCGATAATTGCCCATCCGTTTTTTATTCAACGTTGCAAATAGAGATGCCAGAAATGCCGCCATCAAGCCGACCCAAAGTCCATTTAATTTTGACAATTCGGTACTATTTACAATCAAAACCATGCCCGGAATGATGAGTACGCCAAGCGCGATTTCATACCATTTTGCCGCTTGCCGCAATACGAGTGGTTCTAATAAAGAAGTAAAAAAAGACGTGGTCGCCATTGCTACCAACGCAATCGAAGCATTCGACAATTTGATAGCTCCATAAAAACATAGCCAGTGCAATGCTACTAATACGCCAATGCCCATAAAACGCAACACATCCGTACGTGGCATTTCTCGAAATAATCTTCCAACGCGAATCATTAGTAACAAACTTCCACTGGTAATCAGCACGCGCCACCACACCAACGACAAGGCAGAGAGTTGAATTAAATCACCCAAAATAGCCGTAAATCCGAATAAAAATACGGCAATGTGTAGTTCTACGTAAGCTCTGGTCGTCGCGTTCATGTTGTAAAAATTGAAGGTCAAATCAACGAAATCTTGACCATGATTTATAGGATTTTGGGATTAACATGATTTAAATAATTGCGATTTATGCACTACTATTTGACCTTTGTAAAGCAACAAGATGCGATTTCAAATGTTGTCCGATTGAAAATCATATTTAAATAAAAAAACGAATAAACCATGTCTGTAAAAGTAGGCGAGAAAGCTCCGCTGTTTTCATTATATAATTCTGATAAACAGCCTGTTGCGTTAGAAAATTACAAAGGTAAAAATGTAGTCATACTTTTTTTTCCGATGGCATTCACCAGTGTATGTACCACCGAGCTTTGCGCAACGCGCGATGATATTGCATATTATAATAATCTAAATGCGGAAGTTTTTGGTGTTTCGGTGGATTCTCCATTCACACTGAATAAATTTAAAGAAGACCAACATTTGAACTTCCCGCTCCTCAGCGATTTTAATAAAGAAGTATCGCGTGCTTACGGGGCATTGTATGATGAGTTTGTGATGGGAATGCGCGGTGTTTCCAAGCGTTCAGCATTTGTGATAGATGGAGAAGGTACGGTTCGATATGCAGAAGTGTTGGAATCCGCAGGGGATTTGCCTAACTTTGCAGCCGTAAAGGAAACCGTAGCAAAACTCAATTAAAATCAGAAATGTGAGATGTGAAAGGAGAAAATTTTAAATTCCGTTTCAAACCTCACATTTCACATTTCACATTTCAATATGCTTTATTTTAGCGCAGTCGAGGTAGAAGAAGACGTATTGGTAGAAGACGAAATCGCCGACTCCGGCATTGGCGATGCAGCGTTTCTAATCGTGTATAATGACGACCACAATTCCTTTGATTGGGTCATTGAATGTTTTGTAGAAGTGTTGGACCACACGCCTGAACAATCCGAACAACTCGCCATCATCATCCACACCAAAGGCAAAGCCACCGTGAAAAATGGCACTTTTAAACAACTCAAACCCAAGAAAGACGCGCTTGTGGATAGGGGATTGTCGGCGGTGATAGAGGAGTGAAAGGTGTGTTGGTGCTAAACAAAATTTGATTCGAAAAGACTATATTAAGTATGAGCGGTGTTTCTAAAAGACGAAAATTTTTGAATAAAATTATCAATGCCGTTCAAATTAACTCCTCCGCCCTCACCAAATTCTCTACATACAATTGTATAAACTCCACCACGCTTTTCCGCCGATATTGCATCACCCAACGCGGGTGTGGCAATGGAATTATCTGCTCGAAAAAATGATGTTTCTCATTGATTTTTTGAAAATAGGCAGCGTTTTTACCTTGTCCCATGCAGAGCGCGACTTTGCGGCTGGTGCCGAATTGTTGTTGCGTGCGAATACTTTCCAAAATAAATGGCTCGACGGTTTCTTGCAATTTGCGATCATCATAATAGTTGATGTTGATACCGTTTTTGGTAAAACCGAGCGGACTTAATGATGTAATGTAGAAATTTTTATAAAATAATTCTAACCCACCGTAAGCGCCAATGAATTGATAGACGTAAATCGAAGATAATTCAGGTTTCTTTGCAAAATCATTGTCAATATTACATTCTTCTTTTAATCGAATTGGGTCAGTGAAAGGTACGCCTGTCACACCTGCGCCAAAGCGACCAGGATTGATGCCGAAGATGAAAATACGGGGATTTATATCACTATAAAATTTTTCATAAAACGCGGTCATCACGCGCAGCGTTTCGGGATTGTCGTAGGGAAAGAGTAAGTCAAAGCCGGGCGGCAATTGTAAATTTGGATGGAGCGTTTTTGTGAATTGGAGGACTTGCTTTGCAAAGGTCATACTGCTGAAAATAGGGATGCCATCGCTCTAAGCGATGACATCCCTTTAATTTTTAAAATTAAAATTACCGAGCAAACGTCACCGCCCGCTTTTCGCGGATGACCGTCACTTTGATTTGACCCGGATATTGCATTTCATTCTGTATTTTCTGCGAAATCATAAACGATAAATCATCTGCATATTGGTCTGTCACTTTTTCGGCTTCTACGATGACGCGGAGTTCCCGACCGGCTTGCATGGCGTATGCTTTTTGAACGCCGTCATGCGCCAATGCTAATTCTTCCAATTCTCCAATACGTTTCAAGTAACTTTCCAAAATCTCGCGGCGAGCACCCGGACGAGCGCCAGAAATCGCATCACAAGCTTGAATAATCGGCGAGATAATGCTACTCATTTCCACTTCATCGTGGTGCGCACCAATCGCGTTGACGATAGATGGATGTTCTTTGTATTTTTCCGCCAGTTGCATTCCCAAAATCGCGTGCGACAATTCACTTTCCTCTTCTGCCACTTTTCCAATATCATGTAGCAAACCCGCGCGTTTCGCCATTTTCACCTGCTTCGGATTCAAGCCCAATTCAGCAGACATTACGGCGCACAAATTCGCGGTTTCAATGGAGTGCTTCAACAAGTTCTGACCATAAGAAGAACGATAGCGCATCCGACCGACCATTTTCACCAAATAAGGGTCTAAGCCATGTAAATCCAATTCAATCACCGTGCGCTCGCCAATTTCTACAATTTGCTCGTCTAATTGTTTGCGGGTTTTGGCAACTACTTCTTCAATTCGAGCTGGATGAATCCGACCATCTGCCACCAATTTTTTTAATGCCAAACGCGCAATTTCTCGACGAATCGGGTCAAAACTGGAAATCACAATCGCTTCTGGCGTGTCATCTACCACAATTTCTGCACCAGTCGCGGCTTCCAACGCCCGAATATTTCGACCTTCCCGACCGATAATTTGTCCTTTCAACTCATCCGATTCTAAGTGGAATACAGACACCGTATTTTCAATTGTGTACTCCGCACACATCCGTTGAATGGTTTGAATCACAATCTTTTTCGCTTCTTTATTGGCGTTTGCTTTTGCTTGTTCAATAGAATCCTTCACAATTGACATCGCTTCCGATTCCGCTTTACCTTTGATGGCTTCCAATAGTTGTTCTTTTGCCTCCTGCTCACTCAAGTTAGATACTTTCTCTAACTCCTTGATACGCAATTCATTGGCAGCGTCTAATTCTTCTTTGCGCTTGGCTACGATTTTCATCTGTACTTCCAGATTCTCTCGAATGGTGCCGACTTCTACATTTTTAGACTCCAAATCAAGCTTTTGTGAATCCAACTGTTTGACTTGGTCTTGCAGTTTCTCCTGTTTTTGCTTAAACTCACTTTCTTGCGTACGCACTTCGATTTCGCGTTCTTTCATCTCCAATACATGCGTCGCTTTTTCGCCTTCAAATTCAGATTTAAACCGACTAAATTTCTCTTTTGCTTCCTGTATTTTTTGCTGTTTGATGCGCTCGTGATTGTTTTCAGCATTGCTCATCAATTTATCCGCCTTTGTTTCTGCGTCATTTACAATACGTTTGGCATTTATCTGCGCTTCTTTTACCTGCAATTCTGCTTTGGCATTTACTTCTTCCAGCTTTGCATTTGCTTGTTCTAACTTCGCCTGCCCTGCTTTTTTCAAAAACGCCTGCACTGTAAAATAAGCTAAAATGCCCCCAATGACCAATCCTATGACGAGTCCAATTCCTATTTCCATATTGGAATTTTTTAAATTGTTAAAAAATAGTGATGTGTGAAATGTGATAGGTGAAACGCAAGTCATCCTTCACGATTCCTTAATCCCAAATCACGGTTTACTGATAACAGCGAAGCATTTAGAGGAGCTTGTCAATCATATTTTCCAAGTTTGACAGCTTATCGGCGAGTGCAGTTTCTGGGTTTTCTACTTGAACGGACTGTTCCAAAGTCGCTTTATGCAAATCCACCGCGTAGGTCAGCACCGTCATGGATAGACAGTCCTGTTTATCTTTACTGGTGTAATTTAGTTGGAAGCGATTAATTTTTTCGTTGACTTCCTTTACGATTTTGCGAATAACGGGTTCGTCTTCCGCCTTGATTTTCAAGGGATAAGGTCTGCCTGCTATCAAAACCGTGATACTTTTGGTATCTTGCCCGTCCATTTCCATAACCCTAATTGTGGTGCAACCAATCTATACATTTATCAATTTCCAACATGTATTGGTCTATCAGTTGCTTCAATTGTTTCGACTGCTCATTCTCCTCCGTTGCTTTCTCCTCATAAGCGCGCTGCGCTGTTTCCAATTTATCTTTCAAAGCGATTACGGTCGCCTCTTGTTTATCCATTCCAGCTTTAAGCTGTTGATTTTCACTTTGCAATGCCGCATTTTCGCGCTGCAAACGCTCTTGTTTCAACGCCAACTGCCGCACTTTCAATTCTATACTTTCCAGCTTTTCCCCTAAATTCATCTATTGTTTAAATGTTTTTTGTTTGAGGTTTGACGTTCGCTCAAACTTCAAACGAGAAACAAAAAACTTCAAACGTTTTAACGTCGAATTGTTGCTCCCAATTTTGTTTCGTATTCCCGTATCAATTGCTCCATCACTTTATCCACGTCCTTGTCTTGCAAGGTTTTGGTCGCATCTTCAAAAGTGAAACTCACCGCATAAGAACGCTTCGTGTCGCCCAACTGTTCTGCGTTTTCATACACATCAAATAAGTTGACATCTTTCACGATGTTTTTACCTATCTTTCTGGCAATCTGCGCAATATCTGCAAATTTAATGGAATTTTCAATAACCAGTGCCAAATCTCTTCGCACCACCGGAAATTTGTTTAATTCTGCAAAAGTCACTACATTCTTCTGAGACGCTTTTACCACGTTATCCCAATTAAAATCCGCATAAAAAACGCCACTTTTAATGTCCATTTTTTTGGTCAATTTCGGTGCCATTTTACCCAATTCCGCCAGCACTTGCTCGCCGCGATGATATTTGATAGCAAATGTAAAGGTTTCATTTTGAAATGCCGTTTCCTGATAGCCGCTTACGCCGAGACGTGCTAAAATATTTTGGACAAAACTTTTCAAACTATAAAAATCAGCTTCCGTTTGGTCTTTTTGAATCCAACTTTCCGCAGCGCGTGCGCCTGTGAGAAATAGCGAAAGATGATTATATTCTTTAAATTTCTCCTCAGATTTTTCGTACGTTCTACCAAATTCATACAATTTTAAATCCAACTGTTGCCGATTCTGATTGTGTAAAATCGCTTCCAAACCACTAAATAACATGGCCGGACGCATAATGTCTTGTGTAACATTCGAGGTATTATTGATATAAACCAATTTCTCTTCTTCGATTGGCAATATTTCTTTGTAATAACGAGATTCAGTCAGCGACATCGCCATCATTTCATGGAAACCATTAGCAACTAAATAATCGCCAATCAAATTACGAATCGCATTCATATCCGGCTTTGGCGCTGCGTTTGTTGAAATGGAAACTCGCGTCGGAATCGGCACTCGATTAAAC
The DNA here is from genome assembly GCA_964549655.1 of uncultured Saprospiraceae bacterium. Lineage (GTDB taxonomy): Bacteria > Bacteroidota > Bacteroidia > Chitinophagales > Saprospiraceae > JADJNW01. The sequence goes on along the minus strand of CAZJXN010000010.1, from coordinate 1,600 downwards.
CCATAAATACGTAGAATTTCCTCAATTATATCGGCTGGACGGTGTACATCGGCTTTGTTGGTTGGCACAGCGACCGTGAATGTCTCTTCCGATTCGGAGATAATATCTAATTCGAGCGCCTCCAGAATTTTCTTAATTTCTAACTTCGGAATTTCCGTACCAATCAAGCGGTTCACCTGCGCGTAAGTGACTTCTACTTCTTTTTTTGCAATTATATTTGGATATAAATCAATTAATTCGGATGCAATTTCGCCGCCGGCAATTTCCTGTAGGAGCAAGGCTGCGCGTTTCAGTGCATACACCGTAATATTTGGGTCGCTCCCTTTTTCAAAAATCCGTGCTGCTTCAGAATTAACCAAGCCGTGCCGCGTCTTACTCCGCCGTATCCATTTTGGGTTGAAATGCGCCGATTCGAGGAAAATATTTTTGGTCGTTTCTTTTACTCCAGATTTCGCCCCGCCGAACACACCTGCAATGCACATTCCGTTGGAATTGCCATTGCAAATCATCAAATCTTCGGTGCTTAAACTACGCTCTACCTCATCGAGCGTTTTGAATTTCGAGCCTTCGGGCAAAGTTTTTATAATAACTTTTTGACCAGTAATTACATCATAATCAAAGGAATGCAGCGGTTGACCCAATTCATGCAGCACAAAATTCGTAATATCTACAATGTTGTTAATTGACCGAACACCGATGGACAACAAGCGATTTTTCAACCAATCCGGTGACTCGCCCACCGTCACATTTTTAATACAAACGCCTGAATAGCGTGGACACGCCTCGTCATTTTCAACCACTACTTCAATCGGTAAACTGTGATTGTCAACTTTAAAATTTTCAACGGAAGGTAGTTTTATAGATTTGGTATGGTTATAATTAATCTTCAACGCCGCCGCTAAATCCTTTGCCACGCCCACATGATTCGTCGCATCCGAGCGATTGGGAGTCAAGCCAATTTCATACACCACGTCTTCTTCCAGTTTAAAATAATCTTTCGCGCTCGTACCAATCGCTGTATTTTCCGGTAAAACCAGAATGCCGCTGTGGTCTTCGCCAATGCCCAGTTCATCCGCTGCGCAAATCATGCCGTTCGATTCTTCGCCGCGAATTTTTCCTTTTTTAATTTCTAAACTTTCACCGCCCGTTGGATGAAGCGTTGTGCCAACCGTTGCCACCAGCACTTTTTGTCCCGTCGCCACATTGGGCGCACCGCACACTATTTGCAACCATTCGCCCGTCCCGACATCCACTTTCGTCAACGACAATTTATCCGCATTCGGATGCTTCTCGCATTCCATCACTTGCCCAACGACCACGCCGCGCAAACCACCTTTGATACTTTCGGTTGCCTCCATGCCCTCCAATTCCAGACCGATATCCGTAAAGATTTCGCCGAGTTTTTCGGGAGTTACGTTTATATCAAGGTACCGCCGTAGCCAGTTTAGAGAAATATTCATGTCGTTCTGTTCTTTCGATTTTCAACTTGTAAAAACCAAATATAAGTTCGGTTTTTGAATTTTGATGAGCAAAGATAAGGAATTCGTAACTATTCAGGTTCTCTGAATTAGTTATAATGGATAAAAATTGTTAAACTTGG
>CAZJXN010000009.1:49271-62598 GCA_964549655.1 uncultured Saprospiraceae bacterium | reverse complement strand
TAAATCCAACCGCTTTTGAAAATTTTCCACTACTCCACATTTCCATTATTCCAATCTTCCATCATTCCTGCTCCCGCATCTTCACCATCGTCAATATCGTCGCAATCGCCACTGTCTCGTCTGTTTCGTCGTACACATCCACCAGCCATTTCACGATGCCTTTGCGAATGTCATTTTCATCGCGCTTTTCCTGCGCTACTTTTTCTTTTACAGTCAAACGCACGCCAATCGTCATGCCGGGATAAACGGGTTTGGTAAAACGGCATTCTTCCAAGCCATAATTCAACAATACCGGACCTTTTTTCGCATCCACAAACAACCCCGCCGCTTTGGACAATACAAAATAGCCGTGCGCCACGCGACCCGTAAAAATCGTGCCTCCGAGCGCGGTCGCGTCCATGTGCGCGTAGAAATTGTCGCCGCTCACATTGGCAAAGTTGGTAATATCCGCTTCGTTGACGGTGTGCTTGGCAGTGATTAAGGTTTCCCCAATTTGAAGGTCTTCAAAGTGCTTGCGGAAGGGATGAACCAAGTCTTCCTTATATTTTCCGCCGTATTGATACACTTTTGTAATTTCGGTCAACATTGTCGGATGTCCTTGAATAGCAGTGGTTTGCAGATAATGTTTTACGCCGCGCATACCGCCCATTTCTTCGCCACCGCCCGCGCGACCGGGACCACCGTGCATCAACATCGGCATGGGCGAACCGTGACCCGTACTTTCTTTCGCACTTTCGCGATTCAAAATCAAAATCCGACCATGAAAAGCAGCAGCGTTCATCACATATTCCGTTGCAATTTTTGGGTCGAATGTGCAAATCGTACTCACCAACGAGCCTTTCCCCAAATTTGCAATTTCAATCGCTTCTTCTAAAGTTTTGTAAGGCATAATTGTACCCACCGGACCGAAGGCTTCGATGACGTGCGAACCATGTTGTTCAAATGGTTTTTCATTCAATAAAACGACTGGCGACATAAACGCACCCTTATTTTTATCTGCACCAATGACTTCAAAATTTTCTAAATCACCATACACGAGGCGTGAGCTTTCCAGTAGTTTTTCAATTTGTTGCCGCACTTTCTGTTGCTGCGGCTTGCTCACAAGTGCGCCCATGCGTACGCCTTCCGCCTGCGGGTCGCCGATGGTGGTTTGCATCAGGGATTTTCCAAGCGCAATTTGTACAGCTTCCAATAAGTTTTCCGGTACGATAATTCTACGAATGGCGGTACATTTTTGACCGGTTTTTGCCGTCATTTCGCGGCGCACTTCTTTGATAAACAAGTCAAATTCTGGTGTGTCTGGCGTTACGTCTTCCCCCAAAATAGCGGCATTTAAACTATCAGCTTCTAAATTAAACGGCACGGAATTTTCAATAATTTGCGGCAAGCTTTTTAATTTCCGACCCGTCTCTGCGGAACCTGTGAAGGTCACTATATCTTGAGAAGTCACTGTATTTAAAATCCCTTCGCCACGCCCGTTGATGAGTTGCAACGCGCCTTTTGGTAAAATTTCGGAGTTATGAATGTCGCGCACCATGGCTTCGGTCACGAATGACGTGAGTTCAGAAGGTTTTACAACTGCCGGAACACCTGCCAATAAATTCACTGCAATCTTTTCCAGCATTCCCCAAATCGGAAAGTTAAAAGCATTGATATGAATCGCTACGCCACGCTTCGGCACCATGATATGCTGACCGATAAATGTGTTTTCTTTCGACAATTTCACCGCGTCGCCATCCACGTAAAATGGACTATTCGGGAATTTTCGTCGCAAACTCGCGTAGGCAAACAACGTCCCAATCCCGCCGTCAATATCAATCCAGCTATCGGCTTTCGTCGCGCCCGTCCAATAGCTAATTTTATAATATTTTTCTTTTAAATCATTTAAATATAATGCCAGTGCCTTGAGCATTCGTCCGCGCTCGTGGAAGGTCATGCGCCGCAAAGTCGGTCCGCCCACGCGCCGGGCATAGTCCAGCACGTCTGCAAAGTCAATGTTTTCGCTGCTGCACGTGGCTACGATGTCGCCTGTTATGGCGTTGTATTGAGGCAAAGGATGACCTTCGTGGGGAGTCCATTTACCGAGGATGTAATTATCAAGTTTCATTTTTGGTTTTATTTGGCTACCGAATCTGCCGCCTTCCAAAGTGTGGCAGATTTATGCCCTTTCGGACTAATGATTTTTATCATTTAATGCTGAAACCTTCTACGCCTTTAAGGTGCGGAAGGTTGTATAAAACGAATGTTTGTTCACAAAAATAAGGAATTGACAGGAAAGATGAATGTAGTTTTAAGGGATGTAAAGTAAATTTATGTAGCGCTTGGCACGTCCGTTTCCCGAGTCACAAACTCCACTCGCTTGTAAATATCTTTTAAAGTTATTTTACAATCCAAACTATACAATTGTATTTCAGCCTCTAATCCTTCGGCGAGCGTGTGTTTCCAGAGATTTTCGGCAGGATTTTGCAGGTATAAAACTTCTACCAGCGGCTTTTCTTGCGATACCAGCACGTACTCGCGGAAGGAGGGCAACGTGCTGTAATAATTGAATTTTTCGCCTCGGTCGTACGCTTCGGTGGATTCGGAAAGGACTTCCACAATTAAGATTGGATTGAGTAATATGTCCCGACGCTCGGCGTAAAACTGTGGCGTTTCACATAGCACAACAGCATCAGGATACAAACCCCGATTGACGGCAGGAATGAAAATTTTCATGTCGCTACTCAAAACGAGGCAGTTTTTGTTGACTGCGTCTAGCGCATTATTGATGGCAGTAATAATATTACCACTAATCGCATTGTGATTTAGTTTTCCTCCGGGCATTTCGATTCGTTTTCCGGCATGAAATTCGTGTTTGACATCGGACGTTTCTTCCAGCTTCAAATACGCTTCCAGCGTGTACAACTTTTCTTTAGGTGGCGCAAAAACCGTCATTTGACTAAGATTTTTTATCAAAAATACGAATTTTCAAACTAAAATCGAACTTTTCATCGTCCTTTCTACAACAGGGAGCACACGTTCGAGCGAACAAACAAACTTCAAATTCTACACTGTACAACGTCAAATGCGTAACGTCAAACGACAAACATCAAACTCCAAACCTTTCTACCTTGCATTACTTTTTGGAAACATCACTTTATCCGGCTCTTTTAATAATTCGCTGATAATATTTTTTACTAAACGAGTACGAATGTCAGAAGCTTGTTTGGGTTCGACTAAATAAGTAAGAATCACTTCAACCCAAGTATTGATACTAATTCGATAAGAAACATACGGATATTCTTTAATGTCGAGTTCGTCCACGGGCGTTTGTTCTAAAATTTCTTTAAACGTACTGATTTTACGCTCCATTTCTTCACCGAGTTCTTGTTTGGCGACGCGTTTTATTACACTTGAAATATAATCCAAATCACTTTCATAAGCCATATGAAAGGGTATTTCATTCCAAACGTAAGGAAACTTGCGCCACGAGTAATTATACACCGCCGCTTCTAAAACCAAGCTGTTCGGAAAGCGAATCAAGCGCCCGCTCGGCACGTCGTTTGTCAAATAATCACCACCAAATTCCCACAAAGTGGTATCTAAATAATGCGAATATCGGGTTAACCCCGACGGGGTGATATATTTATAGACAATTGACAATCAACGGGTTTTGAACCCCGACAGGGTGACACATTATACGTAAATAGTGTCACCCCGCTGGGGTTCAAAGTAAATTTTGTCGGTTTTTTTATAAATATGCCACCCCGTCGGGGTTAATTCCATTCATTTGAAGGAGTTTTTGACCATTTTTAACCCGATATTCGCATAAATAACTAATTTCTACTACATCGCCTTTGAACTCATTGATTTGAATACGGTCGCCAACGTGATACGGTGCACGTAATAAAATATTAATCCAACCAAAAAAAGAGGTGAGCGGCGCTTGCAGGGCAAAGCCTAATACCAATGAAATCAAGCCTAATGAAACCGCCGCCGCATACCAATTGGCAAACAAAAAAGATATAATAACTGCTGTGACCAATAAAATACTAATCAGCCGAATGACTCGCACCAAATTATAACCGGAAGACCGTGTTTTCGCTCTTTTTGCAATGATAGTCTCCACAATTTTAGAAATGGCAAGAATGAGCATTACAAAAAAACCAGCTAAAGTAGCTTTTATCAAAATCGGACGATAGGCACCAAAAACATCTAACACTCGCAATTGTAATAGCCAATAAGCCGCCAGAAAAGCGAGCGCAAGTATAGCAAAAGAACCTGTCCAGACACGCTTTTTACTTACATTTTCGGGATGATTTTCTTGAACGGGCGGCTCGGCTTCGGAATTGGTTTTGATATCCATAGTAATTTAAAGCATATTCTTTGGTGTAAAACGAGCAAAAGAGAAAAATTCCGAAATATTAACTCCGAAGTGGCTATTTTTTCCAAGTCTGATACAATCGCTCCTGCTCCGGTCGGTCGGCAGGCAGCTCGCGCAAAGGCTCGCACGGGCGAAGGGATTCAAAGCATTCTTTTGGAAGCTGTTGATATAATTTGGTGCCTTGCGTTTTCCACAATATCATGTCGTCGCTTACTTGTTTTATAATTTTACCGGGATTTCCGACCACTAAACTTCTAGGCGGAATTATTTCATTGGCTTTAATAAAACACAACGCCCCAATAATACTTTCGTCGCCAATTATTACATGATCCATAATAACGGCATTCATTCCAACCAATACATTTTTACCAATCGTAGCACCGTGAATAATCGCGCCATGCCCAATATGCGCCCCTTCCATCAATCGTACGGTGATGCCAGGAAACATGTGAATCGTACAATTTTCCTGCACATTGCAACCATCTTCTATTACAATACCGCCCCAATCGCCGCGAATGGCTGCGCCCGGACCGATGTACACGTCTTGTCCAATAACCACATTGCCCGTCACTACTGCTTGTGGATGCACAAAAGCGGATTCATGTACGACGGGTTGAAAGCCTTTAAATTTGTAAAACATAAAATGTTTAATTGTTTGAAGGTTTGGTAGTTTGGAGGTTTGGTAGTTGGCTACATATAGAATTTGAACGTCTAAACTATAAACTTCAAGCGTAGAACTTCCAAACCATAAACTTCCAAACTTTTTAGTTAAAGTGGGCTGATTTTGCAGCAAATTTCTCGTTTCGCCGTATCTTTTTCTCGAATTACAGTTAAACTGGTAGAAGGATAAAGATAGAGAGACGACACAGCGAGCGTCCCTCTACCTTTGTCCCACTACCCTCTACAAAAATATGGCACAGCATAATTGGGCATACTCAAGCACCAGCGGGAAGCAATACGCGGTCGGGCTATATCACGGCACGGAGTCCGGGCATCTGATGGTGTACTGCGACTTGCGGGTTATTTTGATAGAATTCAGTATTCTACAAGATTATACGTATTCTTTTTTTATTGAAGATGATTTGTTGGATTTGAAAATAAAACGACGGGGCGAAGGGTTTCAATATGGGTTTGAAGTGAATAAAGAAGCGGATACGCCTAAGAATCAGGCGCGTAAAGTGCAAGCGAAGCAAGAAAAGCGTTGGATGTCGGTGTCACTCGTGGTGGTGGGTATTATTGCCATTTTATTTTTGGGGGCTTGGTGGTACAATGCCGCACATACGGATGAAGATGAAATGGCGCGAATTCGATATAGCTCGTGGCAAACCCCTGCCAAAGTTTTTACAAGCAATAATAATGGTATCAAATATTCTTTTGTAGCAGATGGGCGAGGCTACGAATCTCGCATGGCACTGCCGCTGCAGACATTATTTCCATTAGAATCAGGCGATGAATTTATAGTACGTTATGATTATAAAAAACCACATTTGAATGTCATTGATTTTGAAGCACCTACGCCGAGTCAAATTGCTCGCTACCGCCAACGCGCCGCCGAACGTCACAAAACTTTGCACCCCAATTCACCTAAAAAAGAAGTAGAATGCCTATTAGATATTGCTTTTGAAATAAAAGGGTTAGCCGGTTACGCTGATTTTTATCATCAAAATATTACACCCACCCAAAATTCCTTACATAATAAAGAAACGTTTGGGCGCTTGACGCGCGATATTCCTTTTCAGAATGCAGCGAAACTTTGTAGATGACCAAGTGATTGCGCGGTTTTCCCATCCTCCCATTTTCCTATCTTCCTATCCTCATTTTCCCTACTTTTGCCACATGGATTTTTTAATTCCGCACATCGAAAGTTTGATTTTTACAGCGCAGACACCGATTCGGCTCACCGAAATTCAGAGCTGTCTGGAAGAAACATTTGGCAGTAGTTTTCCCGAAGTGGAGTTATTGCAAATCATAGCGCGACTGCAAGAACGATATGACGATGAACTTATTGCGTTTGAAATTATAGAAATTAATAACGGGTATCAATTGATGACCAAACCCGCGTTTCACCGCACGGTGGGCGTGTATTTAAAACAAACGACTAAGAAACGCTTATCACAAGCCGCACTCGAAACGCTTTCGATTATCGCCTACAAACAGCCGCTTTCTAAATCAGAAGTCGAAAAAATTCGTGGCGTGAATTGTGACTACGCCTTGCAAAAACTATTGGAAAAGGAACTTGTTACTATTACTGGGCGCAGCGAAGGGCCGGGACGACCGCTGCTATACGGCACGACTGAAAAGTTTATGGATTATTTTGGTTTGAAAACCTTGAAAGATTTGCCGCAGCCGAAGGATTTTAAAGACCCGGATAGTGAAATTGGGGAGCAAGCAGCGATTGAAGAAAAGGTATGAACTAGGATTGATGTGATTTTTAAGATTAACATGATTTTTATTCATGGGTTTGGAATCAAATAAATCATTTTAATCAAATAAATCAAAGTTCAGACAGCAAGTAATAAACAATTATGGAAGAAGTATTAATAAACAGAGTAGCAGAGAGTGGTCTTATCACGCTGAATCTGGAAGATTTTTTTCCGAAAGGCGAGATTGCGACCTTTGATTTAAAAGATTATCTCTTCATGGAGTTAATTTTGAAGGAAAAAGATTTCCGCGAGGCATTGAAAAATCACGATTGGACGCAGTATCAGGATAAAATTTTACTCGTATATTGCTCGGCAGATGCGATTATTCCCGTGTGGGCGTATATGCTCGTGACGGTGTATGCCGCGCCCTTTGCGAAAGATATTTTTCAAGGCGACTCGGAAAATTATTACAAAAATGCATTTAATAAAGCACTTGTAGAATTGGATGCTGCGAAATACGACCAGCAACGTGTCGTCATCAAAGGTTGTAGCGATAAGCCCGTGCCACCTTCCGCTTATGTGGAGTTGACCCGCAAATTGCAACCCTATGCGCAAAGCATTATGTATGGCGAGCCGTGCTCGACCGTGCCGATTTTTAAAAGACCAAGAAAAGTTTGATACGACTGTGGATTTGCTAAATTTCAAAAATTTAGTAAATCTCAAGGTAGGTAACAGCTTTTCATTTTTAACAATCTTGCTACTACATTATATGCACAATTCGCCTTATCTTTCGAGCCAGATTTAGCAAATCTTGGAGATTTACTAAATCGCAAAAAAAAAGGCGACTATGAAAAAGGTGTTACAAAATTATACCCTATTACTGGCTTCGTTTCTCACGATTATCTTCTTCGCTTCGTATTATTCTATGCCGAAGGAACCGACCAAAGCTGCTTTCGCTACTGAAAATGGCATTCTACCGCAAGTGATAAAGCCGGTAGATTTGAATCGCCCGTTTGATTTTGCCGAAGAAGCCGTGCCAATGGAAAACTTTGATGTGCGCGAGCGCCTCGACCGCGAATTGTTATCTAACACCTATCAACATACCACCACTATTTTGCATATTAAAAATACCTATAAGTATTTCCCGATGATGGAAAAAGTGCTGATGGAAAATGGCGTGCCCGACGATTTTAAATATTTGGCGGTGGCAGAGAGTAGCTTTCGCAATGCGATTTCGAGTGCAGGTGCGCGGGGCATTTGGCAGTTTATGAAAAACACGGGCGAATATTATGGCTTGGAAATCAATGCAGAAGTAGACGAACGTTTCCATGTAGAAAAGGCAACAGCGGCGGCTTGCAAATATTTACTCGGTTATAAAAAACGCTTCGGTACGTGGACGCTCGCAGCAGCAGCTTATAACTACGGCGGTACTCGGCTGGCAAAAGACATTACAGCGCAAGGCACTCGGAATTATTATGATATGTATTTAAATAAAGAAACTTCGCAGTATTTATTTCGTATCATAGCTATCAAAGAAGTAATGAAAAATCCAGAGGCATTTGGTTTTTATTTAGAAGAAGCAGATGGGTATAAACCAATGTCGGCGTTTAAAATCGTGGAAGTAAGCGAAGCGATTCCCAATCTGGCAGCTTTTGCGGTGCAGCAAGGCACGACATATCGAATGTTGAAAGTGTTTAATCCTTGGCTGATTGCAGATAAATTAACAAATTCGAGTAAAAAGATATATCAAATTAAAATACCGAAATAAAGATGGCACTAGTAGAAAACATTCCCAAGAGTCTTATCTATGAAATGGTAAATGGTAATCCTGTTTATTATAAAGGCTATAAAGATTATTTGAATGGTGAAAAACAAATCGAAGAAATAATGCCCAGCAGTTATTTACAAGCGCTTATTGTTACTCAATTAATTATATTATTGAGTAGAAAAATGGACGAGCAAAAATATCAATTAATTTCTAGTGAAATTGGGTTGCAGTTTGGTAAAAAATCGTGGCGAGCAGCGAATTTAGCCATTTATGAAAAAGAACAACTAAAAGACATTCCAAAACTCAATAAATACCTGACTATACCTCCGAAAGTTGTGATTGAAGTAGATACGAAGGCGGCATTTGAAGATATAACGAATCCATTAAATTATTACCAGGAGAAAACGAATGAGTTATTAGAATTTGGCGTTGACAAAGTAATCTGGATTTTCACGGATACTAAAAAAGTAATGATAGCTGAAATGGGAAAAGATTGGAATATCATAGATTGGACAAAAGATGTAAAAATTATGGATGGAATAGCATTGAATATTCAGAAAATTGTAGATGAAACTTAGTCCCACTTCCCCACGCCCTGCGACACACTATACTTTCCCGCCCCCGCGAAGAAAATCGTCAAGCCACCCATAAAGAGCATCGCATTCAGCGCAATCGTCCAGCCGCCAAATTCATTATATTCAAATATTTGAGAACGATGCACGAGCAAAATGGATGCCAACATATTAAAAGCAATCAGCAACCCGCCAATCCTTGATTTCCAGCCAATTAAAACTAAAATAGGTCCCACAATTTCACCCAAAAAAACGCCGTAAGCAAGAAAATTGGGTAACCCTACCGCTTGCAAAGTGCTGTAAATGAAGTCCAAACCATCTTTGGCGTAGTCAATGCCGAAAGGGAGGAGTACCCAGCCAGTGAAGAGGCGCAGGAGGAGTTTTGCAATATCGTCGGAGTGGAAAGTGTACATTTTTCTTTTTTTACCACAAGGTTCACAAAGTACACAACGAAGCGGCTATATTCTTTGTGGACTTTGTGAAAATCCTGGTGCTCTTTGTGTTTAAAAAATAGTGATATTACAAACCTAAAGCTAACTTAACTTTTATAAAATCTGCATTTGATAAACCAAGTTGTTCAAACAGTCTGAAATCCGCCGCCACTGCTTCTTCCCAGCGCAATTTTTTGGCTACTTTTTCACCTTTATATTTCAAGTAAATGGGTTCCGCTTCCCGATAATTATTGGTGAGTAAATGGAAATGTGCGAGATTTAGCCAGAGCGCTTCTTCTTTTGGATGTTTGCCAACGGCTTTTGTTATCTGAATTTTAGCTTCGTCAAAAGATTTTATAAATAATAAATTGCGACTTAAATTATAATAAATAGCCTCCTCGTCTTTGCCCAATTCTAATAATTCTTGATAACGCAGTGCTAATCTTGCATAATCATTTACTGCTTGTAAACCGCGTATTTCTTCTTCTAAAGATTTAATGCGATTTTTATTACTTAATATTTCTGTTTGCATCAGCGTCATACATTCTTCCTGCGTGGCTTGCTTTTGACTGGCGCGTTGTATTTCGGTGAAACCGATAAACTCACTGGGTTTGTAGCGACTCGTCAATTTACTTTGCACACAGCCACACACGGATTTCACCGCTTCCGGCTGGTAGCGCAGGGCATCGGCGCAGTCGGTGTAAAATTTATCGCGGCTCTCGACCGTCCATTCATCTACAAATTCTTGGGTTGGAATGATAGCGATGGCTTCCACCGTGATGTAAGTTCCTTCGCTGAGGCTTGGATTTTTAAAGCATAAATAGAGCGTTCGTTTGCTCACATCATTACTTATAATTGTGCCGTCTTTGGCGTTCTCGCGCGTGCCTTCATAAGTTTTTTCGGGCTTTTCATAGCTGTATAAATTCCAACTTTCGGCGAAGAATTGCTCGCGCCCTTTGGCATCTGTCACGTACACATCCGCCACGCCTGCGCCGCTAGGCTTTATGATTTGATAACCGGCATTGGCAGCCAAACCAATCCAAGTAGAACCCAATAATTTTCCACCTACGAACTCTGTTGCTTGTTTTAATAATTTCAAATTATCCGTTCCGGTGCGTTCTTGTTGGGAAGTGGTAAAGACATACGACCATTGAATGGCATCTTTTGGAATCTCAATTTTCACGGCATTGCGCGCTTTGCCGCCTACGCGCGTGTAGCTATTTAAATAAAAAGTCTGCTCCGGCAGAATGGAAACGGCTTTGGAGACCGTGCGGTAAGATTGCGAAAAGCTGATATTATAAATATTTAATAATAATAAAAATGCAATAATAATTCTCATAAAAATAGGTATTTGCCTACGCAAAATTCAGCAAAAATTAGCAAATTATTCACTACTGGGCTTTTCTTTTACGCTGCTACCATTTTTTTACCACAAAGGTCACAAAGTTTTGCACAAAGTACACTATGTAAAAGTTTTGTGTTCCTTGTGATAATCCTTGTGACCTTTGTGGTAAAAAAGCACGCCATTGAGTGCCACTCTAGCTTAATCTTTATTTTTCTTCCGCTGCGCTCTTCGCTCCTTTCTGCTTGGTTTATCCTTTTTGCCTTTTTTACCACCATCACTGGATACGATATTATCACCTTGTACTTTGACGGTCTCATTAAGGCGACGCTGCAGGGGATTGACAAAAGCATTGCGCAGCACGCTGAAAATGGCGGGCCATACGCTAACTTTCGTATCTTTTTGAATCGTGCCAGACACCGGTATGCGCGATGCAAACTGGTCTTTTTTCTGATTTTCTAAAATTTCTGCACCAAAACCAACCAAGCCTTGCCAGATTTTATTAAAAAAACCTTCCTCTTCTTTTTCCCAATCCAACACTTTTAAATCGGTAATAAGTGGTTTGAAATAACCATCCAATTTGCTATCAATGAGTGCTGCTTCCGAATACAAACTCAACGTACCGCGCTCGGCATCCACATTAGCATACGCTTTCAAAAAGTCGTTCATGGCAGGAAGCTGGGCGTTTTCAAACTTAAAATTCATGTCCATATCCGGTATTTCTTTCAGCACATTCATGCGCATCGTTACATTCAACTTGCCATTGCCGGTAGAGCGACTTTGGATGGAAACATTGGAAGGTAAGGGTTCATTCAAATCTGAAGCGTTGGTAAGATTCGTTGCAACAGCCTGTGATTCATTGAGTTGAATATCTATTTTTGGACTGGCGTAATTATCAACATAAGCGATTAATCCATTTTTTATTTCAAAACGGTTAATTTTTAGAGGCATTAAATCTTTCACAGTTTGAATCCAGTCATTTTCTTTACCCGTTTGTACGCCTTCATTACCCGGACCTTTTGCAAAAATCAATTTAGGCTCAAACGCAACGATTTCACCTACAATTTCTCCTTTCCAAATCGCTTTCCACTCTACCGATAAATCAATATTTGGGGCGGAAAAGAAAGGCGTTTTGACTTTGCTTTCTACTTTTTTAATATCAATTCCATTAATCGCATACGCGCCGCGAAGTAAATGAATATCAATGTCTTCTACATACCCATAATAACCATCTAAATTAGCGAGGGTTTTATTTACATATCTTTTTACAATGCTGGGCAGCAGCAAGCGAAATATAATAAGTGCCAGCACGAGCGCACCGAGGATAATCCACAAGCGTCTGCGGCGACGGTGACGTGTTTCCGGTGTAATATTTTTTGATTTTTTTTCTGATATCGTGTTTGTTTCCATGCGTTTGCAGACTTTTCTATCTAACAAACACTTACTTGATTTGTTAGATAAGCATAAATCCAAACGAAATATGAGTAAGCGTATTAACGGTGCTTTTCAACTGATTAAAGAGACCTTTGCGAATTTCATGGCGAGCAATCCGACTATATTTAGTGCGTCTATTGCTTATTACGCCATGTTTTCTTTACCAAGTATCATTGTTTTGATTATTATTTCTGCCGGTACGTTTTTTGGTGAGGAAGCAGCAACGGGCGAACTGTATACGCAAATCAGCGGCTTAGTGGGTGCCAAAAGTGCCGATGCCATTCAGGATATTGTAGCCAATGTAGAAAAATCAAGCAGTAACGAGAATATATGGGCTACAATTATTGGTGTAGTCACGCTTATTTTGAGTGCGACCAGCGTGTTGGCGACTTTGCAAATTGCGTTGAATAATATTTGGGGTGTAAAAGTAGAAGCGAAATCCAAATGGTGGCTCAAAACGCTGATTGACCGTTTATTTTCGATGGCAATGGTCGTAAGTTTAGGATTTTTATTAGCCATTTCATTAGTGTTGGATGCAGTAGTTGCAGCGTTGGAAAAATCCATTCAGCAAATGTTGGGAGATACTTCTGTATATCTGATTTGGACTATTAATACCATTATTTCCCTCGGTATTTCTACTTTAGTTTTTGCCATGATTTTTAAAGTCTTGCCCGATGTAAAATTGCGTTGGAGAGACGTGTGGGTTGGGGCGGGCTTTACGACTGTTTTATTCGTATTAGGAAAATTTTTAATAGGACTCTACCTCGGCAATAGTCAGATGACAGATACGTACGGTGCGGCAGGTGCTTTTGTTATTATCTTGGTTTGGATTTATTACACTTGTATTATTGTTTTGTTTGGTGCAGAGTGTACGCAGGTGTATGCGCGGCTGTTTGGCAGAGGCGTAGAACCCAAGCGCTATGCCGTACGCGTAGAAACGCAAATCGTTGACGAGGAAGAGAAAAAATTTGAAAAAACGAAAACGGGCGCGCAGTAGGGAGGAGTGATTTGTGAGTGGGGAGGAGTGATTTGTAAGTGGGGAGGAGTGATTTGT
>CAZJXN010000009.1:16182-49171 GCA_964549655.1 uncultured Saprospiraceae bacterium | reverse complement strand
AGGAGTGATTTGTGAGTGGGGAGGAGTGATTTGTAAGTGGGGAGGAGTGATTTGTGAGTGGGGAGGAGTGATTTGTGAGTGGGGAGGAGTGATTGGTAAAAGGTGAATGGTAAGTGGTGGAACGAGTAGCGTCTGGCATCTGGCATCTCCTAATCTGGCATCTATAGGTATCCTAAAAATACGTTAAAAATCTAAAGTCTATAGTCTAACATCTAAAGTCTATTCTATCTTTGGTCAGAAACTAAAATGAAATGGACGAGCAATTTTTACAACGACTTTTTTTAACGCATCGCCAGGCACCACAAATTCCTTCACCTAAGCAAGTGTGCAGTTGGCTCAATGGCTTGTTGAAGCTGTTATTTCCAGAATTAGCCGACCGCGATTACACCAACGTCCGCGAGTTTGAAAAAGATTTTGGCAATAATCAATTGGAACTTTATAATATTCTCCAAACGATTGAAAAAGACCTGCCCAAACCGGTAGAAGAGATAGAAACTGCTTTTTACGAACGTCTTTCTGATGTTTATAATCTAATTCAAAAAGATGCAGATGCCATTCTAAAAGGAGACCCTGCCGCTGCGAGTCGTACGGAGGTGATTCGCACGTATCCGGGTTTTTTTGCCATCGCCGTGTTTCGTTTGGCGCATGAATTTTATAAACTCGGTGTGCCGCTCATTCCGCGTATCCTCACGGAGCACGCGCACAGCGAGACGGGTATTGACATCCATCCGGGCGCTAAGATTGGCGAGGGTTTCTGCATAGACCACGGCACGGGCATCGTCATCGGTGAAACGGTAGAAATTGGTAATGATGTGAAATTATATCAAGGTGTGACTTTGGGTGCTTTGAGTGTGAAAAAAGAATTCGCCAAAACCAAGCGCCATCCTACCATTGAAGACCGCGTGGTCATTTATGCAGGCGCGACTATTTTGGGTGGAAATACCATTATTGGTCACGACAGTATCATCGGTGGAAATGTGTGGATTGTGAAAAGTGTGGAAGCGCATTCGCGGATTTATTATCAGCAGGAAGAAAAGATGTTAAAGTAATTGTGTTCATGTTCGATGTGTTCATGTGTTCACGTAGCGAGCATTTGAACACTTGAGCATTTGAACACTTGAACACAAAAAAAATGAGTATTTTAGACCTCGTTGGCAATACGCCTTTAGTTGAAATCACAAATGTCGTCTCTAAGCCTGGCGTCACGATTTACGGCAAACTCGAAGGCGATAACCCTGGCGGCAGCGTGAAAGACCGCGCTGCTTACGGCATGATAAAAGGTGCGTTGGATAGAGGTGAAATTAAACCCGGCGGACTGCGGCTCATCGAAGCAACGAGTGGAAATACGGGCATCGCATTGGCAATGATTGCTCGACTTTTTTATTTGGATATTACCCTTTTAATGCCCGACAACTCGACCGCCGAGCGCGTACAAACCATGCGGGCTTTTGGCGCAGAAGTAATTTTGACTCCGGCAGAAAAAGGTGGCATTGAATATTCCCGCGAGTTGGCAGATGAAATGGTAGCGAAAGGCGGTTATTTTATGTTGAACCAATTTGCAAATCCCGACAACTGGGGTATGCACTACAAAACGACCGGACCAGAAATTTGGCGCGATACCGACGGAAAAGTCACACATTTTGTGTCCTCGATGGGTACGACCGGCACGATTATGGGCACTTCCCGATACTTGAAAGAACAAAATCCGAATGTACAAATTGTAGGCGTACAACCCACCGACGGCTCCAGCATTCCAGGCATTCGACGCTGGTCGCCCGAGTTTTTGCCTAAGATTTTTGAGCCACAGCGCGTAGACCAAATCATAGACGTATCAGAAGCAGAAGCCACCATTATGATGCGCCGCTTGGCGATGGAAGAAGGGATTTTCGCAGGGATGAGCAGTGGTGGCTCGGTCGCCGCCGCCGAAAAGTTATTACAAACATTGGACGCAGGTGTAATAGTTTGTATCATTTGTGATAGAGGCGATAGATATTTATCTTCCGGTATTTTCGAGTAAATGTGGCGCATTTCTAAAATGTGAATAGATGTGGCGCATTTCTAAAATGTGAATAGATGTGGCGCATTTCTAAAATGCGCCACATCTTATTAAGACTTATTTCTTCAAATAAGATTGAACCGGTAAGTCATTGATATACAACTGCTCCACCACTACTTCTCCCCTGTGTACCCGCACGTCCACATACGCCCGATTTTGCAGCCTATCGGGTTGGCTTATACGCGCGATGGCTTGTTCTACTTTCGGTGCCGTTTTTTTATTCAAAAAATAATAATGTATATTTTCAGGAATATCTAGCTGTACTTTACCATCCGTGTAATATTGTACTTTGGTTGTAATATAATCTTGATTGTCAGGAGCAGTTTCGTACACTTTGTCAAAATAAGAAAGCCCTTCCGCATCTCTGCCAATCGTGACATACACTTTTTGATAATCTGGAATCGTATCGGACACTGGCAACATCGGATTTTTATAATTTAAAATTACGTAATACCCTCTAAAAACATCATACGGGTCAATCGGCTGTAATGAAAAGTGATATTTCGCGCCGTTTTTTAATATTCGTTGCGTATGCGATATCATATTGGTGGGAAACCAGAGATATAAAACCATCGTCACTGCAAAAGCGACTACTCCTAAGTTTTTCATATAGATTGTATTTAATTAACCCTTGTTACGCGCCCGTCCTACATTAATTGGAGCGCGGATAGCGCGGATTTATTTTTCGTTCAACTTTAAGTATGAAAATATAAAGCGTAATTATAAAATGGTTTTCAAACTAAAATCCAGCTATTACCAAAAGGTGAAAAAGTTAAAGAAATCCGCGGTATCCGCTCAATCCGCGTCCCCGACTTTGGTCGGGGCGTTCCAATTACGTTACACGCGCGTGTAATGTGCGAATTAAAAGCAACTGCTCACTGCTAACTGCCTACTGCTCACTGCCTACTGCCCACTGCCTACTTAATTAATTCCTCCCACTTTTCACCTATTTGATAAATAAACGCTGCATTTTTTGGTTTATCTTTCAACTGCAATTTACAAGATTGCCCTTCAAATGCCGCTTTAAAATTATCTTTTTCATAGCCGATAGCACCGATACCGCGCCGCCACCACCAATTTCCCCATTGATTGAACGTAGCAATGACCTGCCCAGTTGAATCTATTTGTGCCGTTACACCATCACCGATTGTAGTCATGTTATACTGCGACACTTCATATAATTTTCCATTATAAGGCTTTCGCCGAATGTAACGCAACGCATCTGCAAAGCCTAAATCCTCGCCTGAATAATCTCGAAAAAGCAAGCAACCATTCAAATTATCGGGCAAATTTAAAATATAAACCGTATCTCGTTCATACCAGCGAAAATCATTTAGTAGACTGTAATAAACTTTGGTCGCATCCGACCAAATACGCGTTGTTTTATGTAATAAAAATAAAGAAATAATTAAATAAAAGCTAAAAAATCCAACATTCCACCATCGCGGCAATAAAGATATTAAAATTAGTAGAAATATAAAAAAGAACATGGAAGGTAAATAACCATATCGGTCATTTTCAATATGTAATAAATAAGTAAAATATAAATTGAGAATCAGCACAAGTGAAAAGCCGAAACCTAACAAATACCAGCCTACCAAGCGTAAGGGTGGTGAAAGTCGTTTGAAAAATATAAAATAAACCATTATAAGTGCTGCTGCCAATGTTGTCAATATCCATACATTTTTATCAATTCCATTAAAAAACGCTTCTTTCGCAGGATGCGCCCAATAGCGGGTGAAAAAAAGATATTTAGCAAAATATTTAAATCCATTCGCCAACATTTCTTTTGGAATAAACCGCAAATGCACCGCCGCACCGTAATGCCCAATCCATACACCGAGTACGATTTTATGTAATAGGAAATAACCACCAAGCATTACAAATTGAGGTAACGTAGCTTGTAATAATCGCTTTTGCAGTAATATTTTTTCATTAAAATGGAAAGTCCATAGCAGTAATAAAGAACTTGTTAAAAGCGATGTAATAAGCGATAATTCAAAAGTAAATAAAGCGGGTAGCAATAGTAATAAACTTCGATTTCGATATTTGATTTCCTTCGTTTCCAGCCAACGTACGGTATTCCAAAGTATTAATAAAATCAATAAACTGACCAATGAAAAATTGAAACAAACGCGCCACGTCACTACCTCGCTCGCATAAGGCGACAGCAAAAATAAAATTGCAGCGGCAAAACCAACCATTTTCGCATTTGGAACGTCAAAATGTTGTAACAGTTTGGTATTCAATTGAAACAACAAAAATCCATTTATAATATGAAGACTGGTAAAAATCAAATACCACGGTAAGCCATTCGTACCAAAAACTTTATAAAAAATTACGAGGAAGAAATTGAGCACCGGTTGTAGCGACGGAAAGTCAAAACTATTTAAAAAATCCCAAAAATGATGCGTCTCGATGCGCCACGCCAGCCCCGTAAAATCCGTCACAAAACCCGCATCCCAAGTCGGATAATAGAACAAGTGTACCACCACAAAAAATAGCAAAAAAACGAGTAAATGTTGGCGCATACGGTTTCGATGATTTTTTGACGAAGCTAAAGGTAGGAAGGTTTGTAGGCACGTCCATAAAAAAAATGGTTTTTCGTGTGCATTTTTGTGGCGCATTGCATCTAAGTGTTGAAGCACATTTTTTAACCACAGAGGAGACAGAGGACACAGAGTTAAGGGTGGTCAACGTTTTACCCTCTCTCTGTGAGACTCTGTGTCCTCTGTGGTTTAATTCTGCTCGATTACTTATGTCATAAAATTCTAAACCAAAACTACATGAAACGTATCCTTATTTTTGCATTGGCTATTTTATTGACCCACCTTTTACAAGCCGCAGACGGCGAAAAAGAAGTCACTTCCACCATTCAAACCGTGAAAGTATTCCGGCAAGGCGCGCAGGTGCAGCGCACGGGTAAAACGAACATTCCGGCTGGACAAACGATTCTGAAATTCATTCTGCTCTCGCCTGACCTCGACCCACAAAGCATTCAATTCAAAGCGGACGGCGATTTTACGATTCTATCGGTCAATCATCAGTTGAATTATTTGAAAGAAACCGAGCAATCTGCGGAATATAAAAAAGTAATTGCGGAGCGCGATGGATTGCAAAATAAATTGGAGCGCGAGCAAGTGGCGTTACAGGTTTTGATGGAGGAAGAAAATTTGATTTTGTCCAATAAAGATGTGGGCGGCAACACGGGCGCTTCCGTTGAAAAAATTAAAGCGATGGCGGAATATTATCGCACACGGCTGGCAGAAATCAAGTTGAAAAAGCTGGAAGTGAATGTGATGATTAAAAAATTGCAGGAAGACATTGCTAAAATGCAACTACAAATTAACGACATCAGTGAGCGCGGTAGTAAAGCGACAAGCGAAATTCTGGTAAAAATAGTAGCAAAAGCCGCTACACAAGGCGATTTTCAACTCGGCTACCTCGTGCGCAACGCAGGTTGGCAGCCCGTGTACGACCTGCGCGTGAAGGACATTCAAAATCCGGTAGAATTGTCGTACAAAGCAAATGTGTTCCAAAATTCGGGCGAAGATTGGAATAAAGTGGCGTTGAGTTTGTCAACGGGTAATCCTTCGCAGTCCAGTGCGATTCCAGATTTAAAAATATGGCGACTGCGTTTTTATGACCCCGTTGTGAATCGGCAAAATTATTACAAACAACAACAAAATAATGCCATGTCAAAGTCGGATAAAAATGAGGAGATGCAATCAGCAGATATGGCAGCAGCGGAGTCCACCGAATTTGATGTGGTGGAAAATGGCATTTCTTTTGAATTTAAAATTGATATTCCGTATGATGTGCCTTCCGATGCAAAATATTACACGGTGAATGTAAAGGAATATACGATTCCCGCTTATTACGAATATTATGCTGCTCCGAAATTAGATAAAACTGCTTATTTAACGGCGCAATTAATCAACTGGGAGCAATACAATTTATTGAACGGCGAAGCCAACCTTTATTTTGAAGGCACGTATCTCGGAAAATCTTTTTTGGATGTGCAAAGCACGGAAGACACCTTAACGCTCTCGCTGGGCAGAGATGAAAATGTGGTCGTGACGCGCACGAAAGAAAAGCAATTCGGTGAGAATCAATTCATTGGCAATAAAAAAACCGAGACACGCGGCTGGGATATCGAACTCCGCAATAAGAAAAAGCAAAAAGTCAACATCGTCGTTGAAGACCAATATCCGCTCTCCACAAATGACGACATCGAAGTGACCCTCGAAAATGCCAAAGGTGCAGAAGTAGATAAAGAAAATGGTAAACTGAAATGGAAACTGGCAATCGAGCCGAATAAAGTAGAAAAACTCAATTTCCGATATTCAGTGAAATATCCGAAGAAGGAAAGGCTGGTATTGGAGTGAAGTGCTTGCCCGTCTAACATTTTTAAACCACAAAGGGCACTAAGTTTTGCACAAAGTACACAACGCTAATAGTGTCCTTTGTGATGATCATTGTGAACTTTGTGGTTAAAATTCAATAAAGGGGAAAGTTTAATGCGCTTAGAAATCACTTACCGCGAATCAAATACCGAATGCCTTTTATCATTTCTGGTACAGCGACCGTTGCAGACGCGATAGCAGCGATGGCAGCCACTTGAGCATACGTACCTATTTCTTTATTTTTTTTCCAGTCTTGGCTCGCCATTTCTATTGCTACTGTTGCATCGGCAATGGTTTTCACACCCATTGCAATCGGCAATAACGGTTGATTTTTAGCGCGTTTTTTACCGCCGGCACGTGCCAGCCAAGCCGTCAACGCGTAGTTGATTAAATTGACGATGGCGTCCGGTGTTTCAATACCATTTTTTTCTAACTTTTCATCTGCTTCATTGGCGATGACTCCAAGTACCGAAGACTTGGAAGGTTTATCCATCACTTTATTTTGGTGCATATTGATGAGATGCCCAGCGATGGCACCTACAGTCGAAATGCCCACAACCCAGTTACGACGGGTAGTATCAGCAGCAGTAATTTGAAGAGCTTGTGTTGCACTCATAACTTGGTAGATTTTGGGTTTGGTAACTTTTTTAGAACGAGTAACTGGCGGGCTTGTTCAATTATGTTCGGTTACATCTCATTTGATTCGTTCTAACAGTGCCATATAAAATCCATCAAAACCAGCTTCCTGTGGAAAAATCTGCTTATCGCGAATAAAGACAAATTCACCTTCTTTTTCTTCCAAAAAACGTTGCCCTTGTTGCTGATTTTCAGAAGGTAACACACTGCACGTAGCATACACGAGCTTGCCGCCAATTTTCACCATACGACTATAAGATTGTAAAATTTCATATTGCGTTTCCCGCACTTTATTTAAAAATTCCAAACTTAATTTCCACTTCGCATCAGGATTGCGACGCAATACGCCCAAGCCGGAACAAGGCACATCCAGCAACACGCGGTCGGCAGATTGGTCGAGGCGTTTGATCACTTTTGTATTTTCAATCACACGCGTTTCTACAATAGAAATACTCGCGCGGCGTGCCCGTTTGCGGAGTTCTTCAAGTTTGCGCTCCTCCACATCCATTGCAATGAGTTGTCCTTTGTTTTGCATCAACGCTGCGAGATGTAAGGTTTTTCCACCAGCACCCGCGCAGGCATCTACGACACGCATACCCGGCTCCACTTCCAAAAACGGCGCAACTTGCTGCGAGGAATAATCTTGTATTTCAAACAGCCCGTCTTTAAAGGATTTTGAGGCAAATAGATTTTTACGTTGGGTAATTAAAAGCGCATCTTCAAACAAAGGAGTGGCGACAACTTCTTCTGATTTTAATTGGGGCAATAATTCTGAAATGCTGATTTTCAAGCGATTGGCTCGAATGATAAGCGGTGCAGGTTCGTTCAAAGCGTGTAAGGTCGGTTCCCAATTTGCACCCAGTTCTCGCTCTCCAAGTTCGTCCAACCAATCTGGAATGGATTCCCGAATGCTGCGAATGGATTGAAACGATTGGTATTTTTCTAAAATGACAGCCGAGTTCAACGTTTTAAATTCTTTCCAATCGGGCAGCGTTTCGCCTCGAATGACCCACCAAATGCCGAATAATTGTAGCCAATCTGACTCGTTTTCTGGCTGCTTTTCTCGAATTTCGTACAACAACCGATACCAGCGTACGATTTCGTACACACTTTCGGCGAGGAAAGCACGGTCGCGCGCGCCCCACTGCCGGTTACTTTTGAGCAAACGCTCAAGGACGCGGTCGGCGTAGTAGCCATTTTGAAATACGTCTTCGAGCGCTTGCACGACGGCTTTGACGAGATTTGGATAGAGTTTGGACATGAAATCTAATATAAAATGCGAAGATAGAACAGAATTACACTACTTTTTCTGTCTCCCGCAGATCGCGCAGATTTTATTTCAACCACAGAGTAAACAAAGTTTCACAGAGGAGCAATGTATAAGCTAAATAGATTTTAGACTTGATAATGTGACAAAAGATCAATAAATACGTCTTAAATTCAAAGCTTAATACAATGACAAAAACATTTTTTCACAAAGAACTTTCTTATCAGGTACTTTCTTGTGGTTACGCGGTTCATTCTAAATTAGGTCCTGGATTGTTAGAGTCAACTTACGAGATTTGTTTGGAATACGAATTAAAGAGGAATGGCTTTGTAGTAGAAAAGCAAAAGTCGCTGCCTGTAATATATGACGAAGTGAAATTAGATGCAGGTTATCGGATTGATTTACTGGTAAATCATACGATCATATTAGAATTAAAAAGTGTAGAATCTATAAGCGATGTCCACAAAGCCCAACTAATGACTTATCTAAAATTATCCGCTCTAAAAGTTGGCTACCTTATCAATTTCAACGTATCCAGCTTAAAGAATGGGATTTTGAGAATAGTTGGATAGCTCTTCAACCACAGAGCCAGCATTGTTGCACAGCACGATTTTCTCTGTGAAACTCTGTAAACTCTGTGGTTGGAATTTATTATAATTTGTCACTTTTGAACAATTACTTTTCCATTATACAATTTTCCTTCGCTGCGCACTTGCACGAGATACCAGCCATTTGCAAGATTATTCAAATTGACAATTTGCGCTCCATTCAATGTTTTTTGTTGCAAAATTTGACCCATTGGATTAAAAATGGTTAAAATAGCATCGGAAGTTTCTAAGCCATCCAATCTAATTTCGCCGGTCGTTGGGTTCGGATAAAATTGCAAAGCAAAGGTTGGAATCGGTTCGTCGGTAGAATTAATCAGATTCAATTTTAAAATCGTACCCTTTTCACCTACCGCGTAGCCAATCGAGCGATTCAGCATAAAAATAGCTTCCAAAGGCTGTGTCCCCGTATAATTGGCTGTAAAAGTCACGCCGCCGTCGGTCGTTTTGTATACGATGCCATTCGCGCCAAGCGCATAACCGTTCAAGCCATCAAAAAAATAGGCGTCGTTGATGTAGGCTGGTAGCGAATCATTCACCACTTCCGAGTCAAAACGCCATTGTTGAGTTTGCGATTCATCGAAATAAAAAGCGTAGATTTTCGTCAACTGATTCAATCTGCCAGGCAAAAAACGCTCTTGTACATTGGTGAAAATCAAACCCGTATCCGCATCAGGAAAAGCCGCTGCGCTGTACGCATTTGCATTGGGAAAATCAAGTGAAAAAAGTCCCGTCCACGTTTGTCCAGCATCGTCCGTGCGATACCCAATCGTGGAATAGGAAGCAAAACCCGAAACATTGCCAATAGCGTAACCAACTTTACTTGGAAAATGCAATCGTTCGAGTAGGGTAGTGCTGCCAATTTCAATACCGGTAGAATCCCAAGTTGCGCCCTTGTTTTTGCTGCGGAGGATATTTTCCGAATTCAAAGCAAAATAATCGTTGCCTGTTCGGGCGAGGTCAACGCCTTCCGCCACGAGTTGCCAAGTAGCACCGCCATTGGTCGTGCGATACACTTCGCCTTCAAAATACGAACCAGCTGCCACCAAAATCGTGTCAACGCCGATAATTTCCACCGATTGTAGGTTACTTTTAGTGGAAATGTTACGCGGTTGCCAAGATGCGCCGCCGTTGATAGTGAGTAAAACCGTGCCCGTGTCGCCGACCGCTACGCCATAGTTTGCATTTAAAAAAGTAACATCATGCAGATTTTGAGTGGTGCCGGATGTCAATTTACTCCATTGCGCGAAAACGACTGTTGGTAAAAATGCCGCTGATAAGAGCAGTAAAAAAATAGAAACGTGTTTCATGTTTTTAGGATTTTGATTGTGGGATAAGACGGGGCTACTTTTGAAAAAGGACAGGGGAAAAGCTGATTTTTTCGATGAACGAATAAGGTCTCTCGATTTATATCGTAAAAGGGGAGACAAAAATTTAATAAGGAAGTGGTTTATATCTTGTTATTTTTGCAAAAGACAATATTTGCGCCGCTTTCTTGATATTTTGTTTGCGATAGTTGCGAGTATTGAAATAAAAATAAAAAATTTGTCTAAAAATAAATGCTTTCAGCTACCAAAATTTATATTTTCGTCTTTAAAAACGGGTTTTTTACCGCTCAGGTCTTTACTTTCATTGCAACTTGATGCAACTTTGCGCCGTCAAATGCGTCGTTGACAAGCAAGATTAAAATTCAATATTGTAAAATGAAAAACGCACTAAGAATCGAACTGTCTATCTAACAAGCAGTTATTGACGGTATAGCTTAGAAATATCCAACAAATCCATGAACGCGCTTGTGTGCAAACACACAGAAAATTGCAAAAAAGTTGCAATTGTTTTTTGACACCCGAATCCAGTGAATACAATGCGACCGCGCATCACCTGCTTACGCTATTCGTTTGGTAAAAACCTTATATGAATCACCCGAATAACACACAAACGCCAAAAGAAAAAAGAGCCTCATTACAGGTGATGCGCTTCATAAAGGATTTACCTTGAATAAGTTGTATTTAGTTGGAGGCACTCTTCAAATTTTTTTCTTAAAAAACTGAAAAATTAAAAAAATGTGCCAACGTTTTTTGACCAGCACACGGTCTTAGTTCCCGCCTACCAATTATAATGGTACGGCAGCTGCTTTTTAAAAAGTAATAGAATTAATATTTTTATGCGTTAAACGCAATTTCTTTATTGCAAGCATTATAAACAGTAAACAAACAAAAACAAGCGAGTAGCATTTGCTAAGCTCACTCAAAAAAATTCATTTACTCAGATGGTTTTATGGCATCTGGCAGCGTTGGCTGATTTGGTCAGCGCTGCTGTAGCCACCTTATTGTCTCCTAAAAATTGAATTATAATTTTCTACAAATTATAAGGACTTATTTATCAAATTAATTCATCCGATTGTTAACACAAAACTTTTTTAACAAATGAAAAATGTATTTCAATTTCGCGCGATTTTTTTCGCACTTGCACTCGTAAGTTTCACTTTCACAAGCTGTGAAGAAGATGACAAAGACGACGCTAAAGCCGACAAAACCAATGTTTTGGTAGAAAAACAATGGAAAGCGATCGCTATCACGGTGGATCCAGCCATTGATTTGTTTGGAAGCGGCACGCCGATCACCAACGTATATGCACAATTGCCGGCTTGTTCGAAAGATGATGTGACGATCTTCCGCAAAAATGGCACCGTTGCTTTTGATGAAGGTGGAAGCAAGTGTGCTGCCAAAGACCCGCAAACGCGCACCGGGCTATGGACTTTCAACACCGACCAAACCATCCTTTCCGTTACCGAAGATGGTGAAACCCAAAGCTGAAAATTCCTCGAATTCACCAACGACCGTATCAAAACAGAATTCACGGTGGAAGATGAGGAGACGGGCATCACGTACACCGTTACCAGCACGTACAGCCATAAATAAGCAGGACGCTATCAAATGAAAACAACTCGCTTCGTCGGCTGCGGTCGGCGAAGTGATTTTCGCCCGACTATTTAAAACAACCAAACCAACAAACCCATTAAAAAACCTTGCAAGCGACGCTTGCAAGGTTTTCTTTTTTTAGTAGACCCACTAGGACTCGAACCTAGGACGACAGAACCAAAATCTGCTGTGTTACCAATTACACCATAGGTCTGTACCGCTCCTTGCAAAAACAGATAAATAGCCGTTCTTTTCAGAAGCGTGGCAAAATTACAACAAAAAATCGTTTTACAAAAGTTCCGACTGGAAAAAATTATTCTTACTGGGTTTTTTCAAGCTACTTGCATGACAGGCGCATCATGCAACATATCATATAAATACTCATGATACTCTGGGAAATCCGGCAGATTATTATGTCCCGCATTCTCAATAGGCAGTAAGGTCGTTTGATTAGGCATTAATTGTTGCAATAACTCACTTTGTTTGTAGGAAATCAATCGGTCTTTTGTGCCATGTAAAATAAAAATCGGACAAGTCACTTTTTTGATAAAACGGTCGGTCCGAATCTGATACCGCAGCAATATTACCAGTGGCAAAATAAACGCATATCGTTTAATCTGATATAAAAAACTATAATACGGCGAGTCCAAAATCAACATTTTCGGCTTGTTCCAGGAGGCAATCCGCGCCGCGATGCCACTCCCCAATGAACGCCCGTACACCACAATTTCATCTTCTGGATAGTTGGAACTCAGCCATTTATATACGGTTTGCGAATCGTTATAGAGCGTCGTTTCCGTCCGCCTGCCTTTACTCTTGCCAAAACCGCGATAGTCAATCATAAAAAAATCGTAGCCCTTGCCGATAAAATCCCGTGCAAATTTTGCCCAGCCTTTCACACTTCTTGAATTACCTTTTAAATAAAAAACCACGCCTTTCGAGTTCGGTACTTTAAAATGCAAACCATTGATAAAACCGCCGTCCTCCATCTCAAAATCTACTTCTTCAAATGGAAATGGATATACATATTGAAAATGCTTCGCTAATATCTCCGGTCGAAAGAAAAAGAAGTCCTGCAAAAAATAAAACGCTACACAAATCGCTGCATAAACGATTGCAATATTTATTAATAGGATGTAAGACCAGTGCGGCATTTTAAGTGATTGACCATTTATAATTGACCATTAACCGCCACACAACAAACTGATAATCAAGTAGATTAACTATTTGAGTGGGACGATTATTTAGGTCAAACTATTTATATATTTCTATAAAGAAAATTAAAGATTATAAAATTTGCGCCAGTTGTCTGAACTGTGATGAATGTGATTTTTGTGATAAACATGATTTACACAAACACCGCGCCCGCTGCGGTAAAAAAATGCAATGAGAGAAAAAATATCTCAATATCCTAAAATATCAGCGCAGCGAAATATCTCAATATCTTATTCTCCCATCTTCTTATCCTCTCATCCTCTTTTTAAACATCCACTTCAATAATCCTTTCTCCGCAAACACATTATCCCAACTATTATGCTTTACTCCCTCATATTCTGTATATTGTATCTTCGCCCCCGCCGTTTGCAACGCCGCATACATCGCCCGCGATTCTTCCGGCAGCACCACATCGTCCTTCTCTCCATGAAAAACCCACAAATTCGTCGTTTTCGTGTATTTATCCACCTGCGTTACATTTCCACCGCCACATATTGGCACCGCTACCGCAAATTTATTTGGCAAACGCGATAGCAACTCAAACGTCCCCATTCCGCCCATTGATAAACCCATGAGATACAAGCGATTCTGGTCAACTGCTTCTTCCTTTTCCAATTTTGCTAGCAACTCCATTACGCGTTTCAGCGAAGGCTTCGGCTCGTCCATCACCGGAAAATCGCGGTCATTCCGACCCTCTTTTGCATTCAACACCATGTGTGCCCAATAATCCGGTGCCGGTTTGCACTGTGGAAACACAACAATCGCCGGATATTTTTTTCGATTATTTTTGTCTAAAAACAACTTGCTTCCGTGCGTTAATTGTTTCTCATTGTCGTACCCGCGTTCTCCCGCACCATGCAAAAATAGCACTAATGGATATTTTTTATTCTTATTATAATTTTTTGGATATAAAATCTGATAATTCAAGGTATCACCTGCGGCATCCAAATAAATCCGTTTTTCAAACACTGGATTATCGGGTGCAAACAAGAAAGAAAAAAGCCCCATTGTGAGTAAAATTGTGTTCATGTGTTTATGTGTTAAAGTGTTTATGTGCCGCCCACTGTCTGAACTGTGATGTATTTGATTTTTGTGATGAATATAATTTGCAATTGCGCTGCGTCCTCTGCGAAAAACCTTTGCGCACTCTGCGGTTAAAAATTTGCTACGAGTGCCACCCGCCGTGCATCCTCCCATCTTCCTATCCTCCTATCACCTTATCCCCCTATCATCCTTTTCAAAACTGCTTGCGCCGCGTACGTCCGATTATTCGCTTGCTGCAACACCAATGAAACCGCACTATCCAGTACCGCGTCCTCCACTTTCACATTCCGGCGCACCGGCAGACAGTGCATAAATTTTCCATTATTCGTCAAGTTCATCTTCTCCATCGTCACCATCCAAGCCGGGTCTTGATTTAAAATTTGACCATAATGATGATACGCCGACCAATTTTTACAATAAATAAAATCGGCTTCTTCAAATGCTTTTCGCTGGTCATATTCTATTGTTACACCCTCCACAAATTGCGGATTCAACTCATATCCTTCGGGATGCGTCACTGTCAAATCCACATCCATCACTTGTATCCATTCGATGAAAGAATTGGCAACTGCCTGCGGCAAAGCTCGTGGATGCGGCGCCCACGTCAGCACTACTTTTGGACGTTTTTTATTTTTAAATTCTTCAATTGTTACACAATCCGCCAACGACTGTAAAGGATGCCGAATCGCCGATTCCAAACTAATCACTGGCACGGAAGCCAATTCTACAAACCGATTCATGACAAAATCCGCATAATCCCGCTCGCGGTCAGAGAGGGTAGGGAAGGTGCGCACCCCAATCACATCCGCATATTGACTTATTACACCCGCTGCCTCGCGGATATGTTCGGCTTTATCGCTATTCATAATAACATGATCCTCAAACTCAATCTGCCAACCTTCCGTCGCATTCATATTAATGACCGACATCCCAAGATTCAAACCCGCTTTTTCGGTACTCAACCGCGTACGCAAACTTGGATTAAAAAACAACATTACCAAGGTCTTATTCTTGCCAAGCGCATCATACGCAAAAGGATTTGCCTTCAATTCGATTGCTTCTTTGACCAGCGCCTGCGGGTCGGACACATCATGTACGGACGTAAATTTTTTCATTTAATTTATAAAAAATAAAGTGTATTCACAAAAATAGCAACAAAACGTATCGGGTCAATTATAAATGCTGTTTAACTAACTTAACATTCTGATTTCAAATAATTTATATTTAAATTTGAAATATGTAGTGGCGGCTGCCCGACAAATCACTGTTCGACGGAGGAGTTTGATTTGCCTAGCCTTTTTTGGTGACTTTTTGGGGCGATGCCAAAAAGTTACAAAACTCAAGAGCAGCAGAAAAAATTAAACAATTTATTAAAATTCAAACCAATACACATTAGCCAAACCTGTTTATGTAAATGCAATAGCTATCATTGCCTACTCACCCTGCCACTCCCAACGGCGAAAAATAAAGAAACGCACACACAATAATCACAATCACAATCACCGACAAAATTACATCCCAACTATTCCAACTCGCACGGCTGGCGGCTCTATCGGCTGCAACGGTCGTACCAAAAGTCAATCCATTTAGTTGTTCTTCTGAAGGTTTTTCTGAAAGTAAACTTACAATTATCATAAAAATGACAGAAAAAATAAACAAACCGATACAAAAGTAAAGAAAATTGATAGTAGCAAACGTATATAAAAATCCACTCAAACTATTTTTGTTTAATTCTAAAATAATACGTACCATTCCAATGATAAAACCAATCACCAGTGTACTGTACGCGCCTTTTGCATTGATACGCTTGGAAAAAACGCCTAATAAAAACACCGCTGCAATCGGGGGTGCTAAATAAGATTGTACACTTTGTAAATATTGATACAACGTACCAGATATATTTTTCATAATTGGTATCCAAATCATACCCAATATCACAGCAACTGCGGTTGTAATTTGTCCAACACGAACCAATTGTTTACCACTTGCTTTCGGTCTATATTTTAAATAAATATCCATAGTAAATAAAGTAGAACACGCATTATAAACCGCTGCCAACGAACTCATCAATGCCGCCAACAATCCACCGGCTAATAACCCGCGTAAACCAATGGGCATCAATTCTTTAACTAAAGTAGGAAAAGCTAAATCACTATTTGGCAAGTCTAATTTTCCTTGTTCTGCCAGCGAAAATGCAATCAAACCCGGTATCATGAATATAAAAAATGGGAATAATTTTAAATAAGCTGCAAAAATAGTGCCTCTTCTCGCTTGCGTTTCATCGCGCCCGGCAAGGCAGCGCTGCACAATATGCTGGTCGGTACACCAATACCAAACCCCCACAATGGGCGACGCAAATAAAATACCAATCCACGGAAAATCAGGGTCGGAAAGTGGCGGAAACATATTCAATTTTTCTTTTGGAAGTGACGCTACCAGTGCATCCCAGCCACCCACTTTATCTAATCCAACGAACATTAATAACAATGAGCCAACAATCAGCACAATTGCCTGCAACGTCTCCGTATACATCACCGCGTGCAAGCCACCCATCACGGTATAAACGCCTGTAATTAAAACTAATACAATCGCGCCCGTCCAAAAATCTACGCCCAAAAAAGACGTAACGACCAGTGCTCCCGCATAAATCGTGACCGATACTTTTGCTATGATATAACTTAATAATTGTATAATGGAAAGCAACATTCTGGATTGGCTATTAAACCGTCGTTCCAAAAACTCCGGCATCGTATAAACCATACTTCGCATATAAAAAGGAACGAAAACCCACCCCAGCACCAAAATAATCCAGGAGTGCAACTCATAATGCCCCATCGGTAAGCCTGATTTGGCGGCAGTTCCAGCCAATCCTACAATATGCTCTGAACCAACATTGGAAGCCAAAATAGAAGCGCCAATTACAAACCACCCCAAATTCCGATTGGCTAAAAAATAATCGTCCGGCGAGTCTTTACTGCGGCGGATGGACCAAATCGAAATACCTGCAATCACTGCAAAATATACGCCTACAAAAATCCAGTCCAGCGTTCCCAGAAAGCTCATAATAATTGGGTTTTAAAGTGTTTAGGTGTATAAAACTATGTAGTGTGGCGTCCCTTCCTACGACGGCGGGATGCAACACTTATTAATGCCTCAATCTGCTTTCAAATTTGCCACTGTTTTCGATGGTAATGAGGGAATTATTGAAGGCAAGATAAACAAAAAAATTACTCTGTATAGCTATAAAAATTCTTACGATTGTCGCACAAAATCCAACCGCTTTATCAAAGTTTCATCCAGCTCATAAATCGCCAGCACTTCAAAAGGCTCGGCATCTGGGCTGCGCCGAATGCGCTCGTGATCCATCACTCGATTCCCCATCACTATCCGATGCAAAATCTCCGTCCGCTTCTGCGGAAACCGTTTAAATAAATCGAGATAATATGCATAAATTTCTTACCGACTTTGTTGCGTCAAAATATTTGGATGTTCAAAAACTTGTACGTTTTCCTCAAATAAATTGGCAAAGCCGCGCGCATTGCTGGAGTTATAAGCAAGTACCAGTTTTTCAATCACTACTATATTATTCATTTCAAATATAATATTAGGTTTAATTTAAATTCAAACCAAGTGCCAATCCAAACCAACTTTTATTTTGATAAATCCAAAACGCTCGGTTTTCCCCAAAAACCGCATCCAATCCTAAGCCCATTCCCGTGCTCATTTTGTTCATCGTCAACAAACCCTAGAGGTGGTATGCACAATAAATTATTTTTTATCGGCGAAAAATAGCTAATTCTCGGAGTATTTGAGCTTTTTTGTTTTATGCCAATCTACATAACACTGTAAGCTATAAAAACTTTGCAATCCTTTTTTTTCAGGTCTATTGGGTAATTGTGCAATTTCAAAATAGCGCAAATCCAATGCGTAGCATTCTTCTCCTAAATATTTGAATAATAACTTTTTCATGGCTTTTCTTAAATAGGGCAACTTATGCTGTCTTTTTTTATAAAATTTTAAATAAACAGTAAATGCCAGAATTGAAGGATCGCCAGGGTGGTGAATGGCTTTGAACCATGTATGCTCCATAAAAAAAGCGATATTATTATAAAAAAAAGCGATTGGACAGGCATAATCCATCCAGGGTGGTACAAGACTATGAAATTGCCATTCATCCATATCATAAGGAGCATCTTCAATGAGCGCTTTTGCCCACTCAAAATAATCGGGATTACCCTTTGCTGTGATAACGAATATTTTATGCTCCGTATCCCGATTTATAAGTATATCAAAGTAAAGGTGTTTACAATAATATCGGTGCAACCTATCCAATAGCCTTTCGGATAATGCTTGTTTTTCTTCTTCACTTTCTTCCGGATAATTTAAATACGCTTCATGATTTTCTTTAAACCATTCCCAGAAGGGATGAGCCTCGTCATCAAAATACATAATATGTATTTTATTTTAAATAATAAGAATTCACCAACTCAATTTAAATGGCAATATTTGACCTGTGAATATGTAATATTGTTATGAAGTCATATTTATAATAATTTAATTATTAGATAGTTGTGTTTGTTGATTGAGATGCCATTTTATGATATTGGAAAGCTCCCTCAATTTAAGACACCCGATTTTTTCGGGGTCGGGAGGCAATTGCGCTATATCAAGATAATGAATATGTAATGAAAATGATAATTCTCCCAACTCCGTTAGTAATAATCTCTCAACGGCTGGTCCTATATCTTCATGATTTTCATAAAACTCGAAATCTTTGATAAGCAATAGGATACCCAATTGCGAAGGATGTAAATTATTTACCATTGGTCTAAACCATATCTCTTGCGGATCTAATTTAATATCTTCAAAAGCAATGGTATAATGTTCGGTATATTGTAAAGCTGGAGGCAGCAGCGCTTCAAAAATCCAGTGGGATAGATCGCGCGGCGCATATTCTATGAGTTTGGAAGCTTGCTCAAAATATTCTTTATGGTAGTGAGCCGTTATGATAAACAACTCTTTATCAGGCTTGTAAAAATTCTGAATAAATGCGAAGTATAAATGATTACAATACTCATGTAATTTTCTTCCTAAGGCAAGCGTAATTTCATCTTTTTGCGGGGATTCCGGTATTTGGTCGTAGAAATGATAAGCTTTTTCGTTTTCTCTGAACCAATTCCAGAAAATTTCTTCTTTTTTCATGACTAGGTGTGCTTTTGTTTTTGTTTTAGAATAGCTCAAAATTGAATTTTTTTAACCAATTTTCAAAATAAAATTACATTATTTTTTTTAGGTACATCTTTGCCTTCCATCTACCGTAGGATTCAGCATTTCACTTAATAATAAAAAATCTACTTATAAGTAATGAATCAAATTTAAGTCACAGAGATTTACAGTGTTAAATAATTGATTATCAAAATACTATATGCGGATTTGGCAACGCTGTGATTAAAAATAGGCTCAATTATGATTTCAAGTTGCTTTTTAGGATTGGGCTAAAGCCCAGAAGTGGTCTACTATTTTATCCCCGCGCTAAAGCGCGGGGCAACTAATTGTCAACGTTTTACCAGTTGCCCCGCCATTTATGGCGGGGTTAAAAGCAAAATCCTACTCGGCTTTAGCCAAATTTTTACACAGCAACTTGAAACAAGAATAGAGCCTAAAAATAAATGTGCTCGATTATTTATTCTTTCAAGTTTTGTAATGCTTCCATCGCTTTTTCCGCATCTGCCACCGGCACAAATAAATGGTCATGATAAAAGCCCGCCACCATATTACACGAAATATTTACCTCCGCCAACGCCTTTGCAAAAGCCGCCGTCAACCCCACCGCCTCCAGCGCCGAATGCACCGTCAATGTAATCCAGGATGCGATAAATGAATAACTCAAGCCCAATTCATCCGCCACTTCCCGTGCCAACACTGCCGTCCAGCCTTCTGCTTCCTGGAAAAGCCCGATGAATGTTATATCTTTTATTATATCTTTATTTGGAATGGCACAAAAAACATACTCGCCCGGATTTAATATGGGGTGCATTTCGCGAAGGAGGGTGGAGAGATTGGTTTCGGCAGGCATTTTGTTGAAATATTGGAGAGATAAAATATGAAAGTTTCTACCAATCCTATAATTTTCAGAATCCCGACTCGGACAGACTTTCCAGTAAAACCTTAAAATCCTCAATCCGAATCAGATTAATTTTTGGAAAATCTACGCTTTTTAAAATATTAAAATGCTTGTCATTTGTAACTAAATAATGCGCATTACTCGCAAAAGCACAATCCACAAATTTATTATCATCTGGGTCGCGCTCAATCAACTGAAAGTTGAAATAAACCGCAGTTTTATGTATATTGTCCAATAAAGACATGGCATCTACGATGGAAGTGGCAGTTTCTGTATCAAAATTTTGCGTAATTTTCTCCTCATATTCAAGCAAAATATCATTGGTGATAAAAATATCATACTCGCCATCAAACAATTTATCCAAAATAATCCGATAAGGCGACCGTCTTGATACGGAACTCAAGACCGCATTGGTATCTAATACAACTTGCAGCATTGACTTAATCTTCGTTTAGCCATTGTTGAATAGTACCTTCGTCATATCCCCGCTCGTCCCAAATCTGGTCGGCACGGTCTCTCGCTTTTTCTAGCAAAAACCGAGCAATCACTTTCTTCAATTCCAGCAAATCAGTATCCGATACTTGCGTCGCAAATACCTTGAGCAATTCCATTTGCACATTAGTCAACGGCGGGTTAATATTGGCTTGAATCATTGTTTTATTCTTTGTTGTACAAAAATAATAATATTTGATTAGAATTGCTGGTTCTTATAAAATGGTGTAAAAAATCCGCGAAAATCCGTCCCGCCATGCGGCGGGATCATCCGCGTTCCAATTAATGTCATACGGGCTGCAACAAGTGCCCAAAAACTTAGTGCGCTAAGTGATGAACAGAAGCCAAGTTCTTCTTTAATCTCTTTAAAAAAATATCAGCCTCCTTCATCCCCAAACTCAACGGCGACAGCAACCGCACTACATTCGCATTCGACGCCGACCCCACAAACACTTTCTCCTCATACAATAATTGCTTCCGCAAATCGCCGGTCGGAAAATCAAATTCTATCCCAATCATCAAGCCGCGCCCACGCACCTCGCGCACACCCTCGAAGCCCGCCAATTGCTCCATCAAATACTGCCCAACCGTCGCCGCATTTTCGATTAATTGCTCATTTTCAATGACTTCCAACACCGCCAATCCTGCCGCACACGCCAGATGATTCCCGCCAAACGTCGTCCCCAGCAACCCATGCTTCGCCTCAAATTTTGGATGAATCAGCACCCCACCAATCGGAAAACCATTGCCCATGCCCTTCGCTACTGTAATTATATCGGGCTGAATGTCAGCATATTGAAACGCAAAAAACTTGCCGCTCCGTCCGTAGCCGCTCTGAATCTCATCCAGAATAAACACCGTATTATATTTATGACATAATATTTGTAATTCTTCTAAAAATGTTACATCCGGCACATAAATTCCACCCACTCCCTGAATGCCTTCAATAATCACCGCACTGATATCGCCTTTTTCGAGCGACGCTCGCACACTTTCCAAGTTATTCCATTCATGAAATTCTACTTCAAATGTCCGATTTATCGGCGCTTTAATCGCTTGATTATCAGTTGCATTCACTGCAGCCGAGGTCCGCCCGTGAAAACTTTTCCGAAACGCAATTACCTTCGTCCGCCCATTCCAAAACGACGCCAACTTCAGCGCATTCTCATTCGCTTCCGCTCCAGAGTTTATTAAAAACAAATGATAATCATTACATCCTGACGCTTTTCCCAGTCGCTCCGCCAGTTCTTCTTGCACGCGATTCTGTACCGAATTCGAGTAAAAAGGTAACGCTTGCAACTGATCGGTCACTCTTTTTATATAATGCGGATGCCCATGCCCAATCGAAATCACCGCATGCCCGCCGTACAAATCGAGGTACGCTGTGCCAGCCTCATCGTACACGTAGCACCCTTTTCCTTTTACAGGATTAATATCATATAATGGATAAACGTCGAATAATTTCATAATGCTGAATGGTTGATTTTTAATGCTAAATGCCCTTATTACACAATAGGGCACTAATTATTAAGATTATTATGATGACAACTGATTTAATCTTAAAAAACGCATAAAAGTCAGTGTACCATAAAAAGTTATTTGGGCGAGTCCCTACGGGTCGGGCTATCCGCTCTCATCTCCCTACGGTCGATACCGCTCCTATCCCTCTCGCACCCCACGTCTCCAAATCGTTCAACGTTAAAAAATCATTTACAAAAAGCTCCTTCCGTTGAAACTGTCTGAAACATGATTTATAGGATTAAATGATTTTCTTGATTCCCTCTTTGCGTCCTCTGCGAAAACCCTTTGCGGTCTCTGCGGTTAAAAAAATGTCATAAGGGCTGTCAATAGCGCAAAAAATCCGCCCAATCCGCGTCATCCGCGTTCCAATAAATGTGGTACGAGCAAAATCACCCTATCACCCCATTCCCCATCCTCTAAAAAGCATTCGCCTTGAGCGCCAGTCCTGCACATTGCTCCATTCCCAACGCCAAATTCATATTCTCCACTGCCTGCCCCGAAGCCCCTTTCAATAAATTGTCAATCACGCTGATAACGAACACTTTATCCCCATGCTTCTCCACGTGTACCACACATTTATTCGTATTTACTACCTGTTTTAAATGCGGATTTTGATTCGTCACTTTCGTAAATGGCGCATTTTGATAAAAATCATGATACAATTCATTTAGCTCTTTTTCATTCCAATCACAATCTGTATAAGCACTCGCAAAAATCCCCCGCGCAAAATCCCCCCGCACCGGCACAAAATTCAACGCCTTCTCGAAATCTGGCTGCAAAGTGCGCAAACTCAATCTAATCTCCCCCAAATGCTGATGCTCAAAAGCCTTGTACACCGACAAATTACTATTTCGCCAACTAAAATGACTTGTCGCCTGCAACGACTGCCCCGCTCCAGTTGAACCCGTTATCGCATGAATATGTACCTCATTTTGAATGAGTTGTGACTTTGCCAACGGCAGCAACGCCAATTGAATCGCTGTCGCAAAGCACCCCGGATTCGCAATCCGCTTGCTCTGCTGAATTTGCACTTTATTCAACTCCGGCAAGCCATACACAAACCCCTCTTTCCATCGAAAATCATGACTCAAATCAATCAGCAACGTACTTTCTGGCACCGGATTTTGTTCTAACCATTTCTTCGCCTCGCCATGTCCCATGCATAAAAACAGCACTTCCACCGACACATCTAATTCATCAGTAAAAATCAAATCCGTATCGCCCACGAGATCATCATGGGTGTCGGTCACTGGCTTCCCCGCCTGACTATTGCTATGCACAAATGTAATATCTACATTAGGATGATGTAATAACAAGCGAATCAATTCCCCGCCCGTGTAGCCCGCCGCGCCAATTATTCCAACTTTGTACATACCCTTATGACGTTATGGAACACTGATTATTAAGATTTCTATGATTTTTTAGGATTAAATCAGTTTGTATCCCAACCATCTTAATAATCAGTGTTCTATCTTATTGATAGCGTTGTGAATCTTTGATTGATTTCCCAAAATCTTCGTAAAACCCTTTACGTCCTCGCCCGTCCACGCGCGATTCATTTCACCATAAGAACCAAAAGAAGAATTCATCAAATCAAAAGCTGATTCAATTCCTTGTAATTCAAAACGATACGGAAGTAATTCCACGAAAACTTTGCCCGTTACATTGGCTTGCGTGTCTTCGAGAAAGGTTTCAATATTGCGCATCACGGGGTCGAGGAATTGTCCTTCGTGCAAGAGCATCCCGTACCAATTGGCGAGTTGTTCTTTCCAATATTGTTGCCACTTGGTGAGCACGTGCTTTTCCAGCAAATGATGGGCTTTCAATAAAATCAACGGCGCGGCGGCTTCAAATCCAACTCGACCTTTGATGCCAATAATCGTATCGCCAACATGAATATCGCGTCCAATCGCAAAGGGTCCCGCCAACGCTTGCAACGCCTGAATTGCTTCCACTGGATGCGCAAAAGTTTGACCATTTACAGCTTGTAATTCACCTTTTTCAAAATAAATTTCAACTGTTTCTGGTTCATTTTGAGTCAGTTGCGTTGGATACGCTGACTCCGGTAAGGATTGATGTGAAGTCAGGGTTTCCACACCGCCGACGGATGTTCCCCAAATACCCTGATTGATAGAATATTTTGCTTTTTCCCAATTCGATTCAAACCCATTTTGTTGTAAATACTCGATTTCCTCTTGCCGCGACAAGCGCAAATCCCGAATCGGCGTGATAATTTCTAAACCTTCGCCTAAAATCTGAAACACAATATCAAAACGCACTTGGTCATTTCCCGCGCCCGTGCTGCCGTGCGCCACAGCATTTGCACCGATCAATTTTGCATAATTGGCTACTTCCCAGGCTTGAAACATCCGCTCGGCGCTCACCGAAAGCGGGTAGGTATTATTACGCAACACATTGCCATACACCAAATAACGAATGCAGCGATTATAAAAATCCTGCACCGCATCCACTGCTTTGAATGACGTAGCGCCCAATTCGTACGCCCGCGCTTCCATCGCTTGCAATTGCGCAGCCGTAAAGCCGCCCGTATCCACCGTCAGCGCGTGGACTTCCAAGCCTTTTTCTTTGGTTAAATATTTGACACAGAACGACGTATCCAGCCCGCCACTGTAGGCGAGTACGACTTTGGGTTTACTCATTATTTTTCCATTTCAATTTTTAATAAAAATGGTACACTGATTTGACTGATTCTTTATGATCTGTATCATCTGTTAAGAAATCAGTTTAAATCATAATTATCATAAAAATCAGTGTACCATCATGCCACTGCCAAAATCAGATTCGACAAATCAAATTCCATTTTATCCAACTCATCTTTCGACGGCGCAAGCATGGCAGTGCACAAGCACATTCTACGATTCTGCCGTTCTAAAATATCGTAATTCGGACAACTTTTACAGCCATTCCAAAAAGTATCATCTTGCGTTAACTCGCTGAAGGTCACCGGTTCATAACCCAATTCAGAATTGATTTTCATCACCGCGAGGCTGGTCGTGATGCCAAATAATTTGGCTTGCGGATATTTGGTACGCGACAATTCGATGGCTACTTTTTTGATGGATTTTGCCAGACCAAATCGTCGGAATGTCGGCGCGACGATGAGACCAGAATTGGCAACATACTCACCGTGACTCCACGTTTCGATGTAGCAAAAACCAGCTAAGGTGTCGCCTTGCAGGGCAATCACCGCTTTGCCAGCGCGCATTTTTTCTTCGATATATTCGGGTTTGCGCTCCGCGATACCAGTACCGCGTGCTTTGGCGGATTCTTTAATCAATTCACAGATTTCTGCTGAGTAACCCTGATGTGATTCGTTTGCTATTTCTATTGAAAATTCCATGTTGTTGTAGACAATTTTAAGACCGATTTTACCAAAATATTGGACGTTTTAGACGTTAAAAAGTAAGCTGCGTCACAAAAAAATTGGTGAAATCAAAGAGCGTGAAACCATAATTGTTCGT
Organism: uncultured Saprospiraceae bacterium; assembly: GCA_964549655.1. Taxonomy (GTDB): domain Bacteria; phylum Bacteroidota; class Bacteroidia; order Chitinophagales; family Saprospiraceae; genus JADJNW01. The sequence continues at coordinate 23,402 of CAZJXN010000009.1, read as the reverse complement.
TACGGGAATAGGAAGGTTTTTTCGCAAAAAATCCTCCCTCCAAGGGATGATATGGATATTGTACGCCCTATGGGCGACGCGGGAAGCGACGACGAGCTGGTGATGGAAGGATATTTGCCAAGAGATTCGTCATATCGAGAACAAATGTATGCGCTTGCAACGATATATGCAATATTTTAACGATTTTTTAATAAAATTGTTTGAGGTTTCAAGGATAAGCAGTTGATTGTAAGGTTTTTTGAAAAAATGAATTGGTTGATAAACAATAGGAAACTGGTATTTTTAGAAAATCAAAGATTAAAAAGCACATTTACAACCTTTGAACTTTCCCACCAAAAATCAAAAAATCCCTATCTTGCCATCGGATAAATGAAATGTGCCGCACTTTAAAAGTGCGGCACATTTTTAGAAAATAACTATGAAAAAAACACTTGAAATCTGCGTGGATTCCATAGCTTCTGCCCTCAAGGCGCAAGAAGGCGGTGCGGATCGGATTGAACTCTGTGATAACCTCGCGCAAGGCGGCATGACACCTAGTGCGGGCAAAATTGCGCAAGCCAAACGCTTGTTGAAAATCCCGGTGATGATACTCATACGCCCGCGGAAAGGCGATTTTTTATATTCGGATTTGGAATTTGAACTAATGCTCGACGATATTCAACGGGCAAAGGAATTGGGCGCAAGCGGCATTGTATCTGGCGTGCTACTGGCAGATGGTTCCATTGATACCGTGCGCACGAGTTGGTTGGTAGAAGCGGCGCGACCTTGTCCGTTCACGTTTCATCGGGCGTTTGATATGTGTTCGAATCCAGCAAAAGCGATCGAGCAATTGGCACATTTGCACGTAAGCAGAATCTTGACTTCTGGTTTGCGACCAACGGCATTGGAAGGTTTGGAAAATTTAAAAACATTCGTAAAATTGGCAGGCGATAAAATCTGCATCTTGGCTTGTAGCGAAGTAACATCTGATACGGTTGACCCATTATTAGAAATCGAAGGCTTGCAAGAATTTCATGCTGCTTTGCGCCGACCTGTTCATAGTCAAATGGAATTCAGAGGGTTAGCAACGATGGGCGATGAAAATCTCGACGAAGAATTTAGTTGGGACGAAGCGGATTTGGAGTTAATAAAAGGATTACGCTACAAATTAGGACACTGATTTGATAAGATTACTATGATTTTGACTGATTTTTACATAATAAATCTTAAAAAGTTATAAAAATCAGTGTTCTATTAATTTATAAGTGCAAATTTTGAATCTCTAAACAGATATGCGTTGGATTGGAATATTATTGCTTCTTTTTCCCGTGAAATTATTAAGCGTGACGACAACAGATTTACATCAAAACTGGCGCTTTCGCAAAGCCGGTGACAGTACGTGGTACGAGGCGACCGTGCCGGGCGTGGTACAATTGGATTTGTTGCGACACGGCGTGATTCCCGACCCTTTTTATGGTACGAATGAGGACAGTATCCAGTGGATAGAGCGCGAAGATTGGGTGTACGAAACGACTTTTGATTTGCCAAGTTTCGATGCGATTAAAAACTATGAGCTCGTTTTTGAGGGCTTGGATACCTACGCGGAAGTCACTTTGAATGGCGAACAAATCGTCATTGCCGATAATATGTACCGCTCGTGGAAAGCAGATGTGCGCCGTTTGCTGCGCTTAGAAAAAAATCAACTCATTATTTATTTTAAATCGCCCTTGAGTGTCAATGCTGATAAATTAAAAGGCACACCTTATCACAAAACCGCTGAAAATGACGCATTTAAAGATGCAAAAGTAAGTGTATATACTCGAAAAGCGCCCTATCATTTTGGCTGGGATTGGGGTCCGCGCATCGTCACGTTTGGCATTTGGCGACCCGTGCATTTGGTAGAATGGGCGGATGTGATTTTGGATGAAGTACAGATTTATCAAAATTATATTGCAACGGATTCCGCAGCTTTAAATGCAAAAATTAATTATCGAGCGAAATTGGATTCAGATTATACTTTAGTTTTATTGGATAAAACGAGTGGCATTACATTGGCGGAGCAAAATTTTACAAGTCAAGTAAATGGCGAAGTAGCTTTGAATTTTACTATTAATAATCCTAAACTTTGGTGGACGCATAATCTCGGCGAGCCGCATTTATATCATTTTGAAATTCAAATATTACAAAAGGATATCATTTTGGATTCAACGTCCATCCACTATGGCATTCGTAAAATTGAACTGATTCAAGAAAAAGATAAAGATGGCGAGTCCTTTTATTTCAAACTAAATGGAATTCCTGTTTTTATGAAAGGCGCGAATTACATTCCTTCCGAAACGATGCTGCCGCGTCGTACAAAAGCCGATATAGACCGCATTTTAAATGACGCTAAAGCCGTGAATATGAACCTAATACGCGTGTGGGGCGGCGGCATTTACGAAGACGATTATTTTTACAGTCAATGTGACAAAATGGGCTTGCTGGTGTGGCAGGATTTTATGTTTGCCTGCTCGATGTATCCGGGCGTAGATTCAACTTTTTATGAAAATGTGAAACAAGAAGCGATTGAAAACGTGCGTCGCTTGCGCAATCACGCCAGCATCGCTGCTTGGTGTGGCAATAATGAAGTGGATATCGCGTGGCACAATTGGGGTTGGCAAATCCGGTTTCTCATCATTGGGAAAGAAGCGGAGGAAATGCGGCAATCATATCATAAGTTATTTCGAGAATTATTACCTGCGATTGTAAATACGTATGACCCACAACGTCCTTACGTGCACACGTCACCCTTGAGCGAGGGCGGCAAGTCTGGTAATACAGACAACGGCTCGATGCATTATTGGAAACCTTGGAATATGAATGACGACTTCGACGGTTATGAAAAAAATGTTGGGCGTTACATGAATGAATATGGTTTCCAGTCTTTTCCTGATATGGCTACGATTCGGAAATTTGCTACGCCCGCTGATTTTGATTTTGATAGTAAAGTGATGCGCAACCACCAAAAAAGTTACATCGGCAATGGACGTATTGGAAAATTTGTAGATAAATATTTTAACAAACCGCTTGATTTTGAGGACTTTGTGTACAAAAGTCAACTTGTGCAAGCCGAAGGAATTCGCACTGCCATTCGAGCGCACCGGCGCGCGATGCCGCGTTGCATGGGTACGGTTTACTGGCAGTTGGATGATTGTTGGCCCGCGCCTTCGTGGTCGAGCATTGATTATTATGGACGCTGGAAAGCATTACATTATGCACTCAAAGAATTATATGCCGACCAAGTCATTATACCTTGGGAATCAAATGGTGTGTTACATATTCAAGTTGTGAATGACGCGTTGTCAAATATTCCTGTAAAATTAGCACTTGATTGTATGCGATTAGATGGGAAGAAATTATATAGTTTAGAAACTAATACGACCCTCGTGAGTAATACTTCTCAATTGTATGCTGTGTTTGCTATTAAAGATATAATTCGTAAAGAAAAGCGCGAGGAAGTGGTCGTGCGCATTCGGTTATTGCAAAATGATACCTTATTAGCACAAACCTACCATTATTTTGAAACACCTAAAAAATTAAAATTACAACATCCCGATATTCAATATCAGATAGATGAAACTGCTCAAACGGTGACGCTTTCCACGAATACACTGATTAAAAATTTATATTTGTATGCTACTGATGACGTGCGTTTTGACGATAATTATTTTGACCTACTGCCCGGCGAGCCACTGATGATTCATTACAAAGGAAAATTAGAAAAAGATAGTTTGAAATGGCGCAATGCGAATGCGAAATGAAGAATAGCTATCATCTGATTATTGAACTTCTTTACTATTTTGTATGTTTGCTCTATAAATAAAAATTGTACGTATGAAAAATACGGTTCCTTATACCAGCACCTTATCTATCGAACTGCTAGAACAATTAAATAATTTTGCGAAAAAGTTGCAAATACCTAAAAGTCAATTAATTGAACGTGCATTGCAGCATTATTTTGAGCAATTAAAAAAAGCGGAATATATTCGCTCCTTCCAACGAGTTGCCCAAGACGAGGAGATGCAGACATTAGCAGAAGAGGGGTTGGCAGATTATGTGGAAATGCTAGATAAATAATGAAACAGCGGGAAATCTGGTTTGCCAATTTAAATCCAACACTTGGAAACGAGCAAAAGGGCGTAAGACCCGTCGTAATTATTAGCGGTAACGCTATGAATGACCATTCGGGTGTTCACATTGTTTGTCCGCTTACTACTAAAATTAAAAATTACGCGGGAAACATTTTATTAAAAGCGGACGCAGATAATGGTTTGAGTGCGGATTCAGAAATGCTTATTTTTCAAATTCGTACTGTTGCCAAACAACGATTTTTACAAAAAATTGGGGAGATAACAGTAGAACAGTTATTACAAATTAAAAAAAACTTGCAAGATATTCTCACTTATTAAGCTCAAATAAAAGAGGTGACACCCTGTAAGACATCGTCTCCATTCATCTCCTTATTTTACCTTTACAAACGGAATATTCCACGCCCGCCCGGTCGTAAAATTAAAACTCATAATTTTTCCACTCTTATCTCGCTGAAATTCAAGCAGTTCGCCCTGTTTATTTTCAAAAGCATCTTTAAATAACGGCGTGAGTTTTAAATAAGTAGCCGGTTGGAGAAACGTTTGTAAACTCCCATTTTTAAATATAACCTGTAATGTTGCGCCCACTTCCTCACTGCGATACGTACCGACAAAAGTTTGCAAATCCTTTTCCGTTAGGTTGAATATCGTTTTTTTAATATAGGTCATAGAATCGCCATCCGGTGAATAAAAGGTGATTTTATTACTTGAAAATTCTAATTTATTATTTCCTTGAAAAAAAGTATTTTCGGCTGTTGCCTGCAATGCGCCTGCATATTTAAGCTGTAACATTGCATTTTTTATTTCTATCTGTAAAATATTATCGTTGCGAACGGATTTGTACAAACCGATTTTATTTTGCAAAGTAGCTTCATCCGGTACAATCGTGCCGAGCATCGGTTCCTCCGAACGCCGTTCGCCCAGAAAAATGGCAGCGACTTGTGCACCCACCCGACCCGGATTACTTCCTGCGTCGTTGCTCAGAAAAGCGATAGAAAGTTCCTGCGCCGGATAGTATGCCAGCCACGCCCGATAACCCGCCGTCGCGCCGCTATGACTGATTTCTTTAAAACCATTATAAGTGTCTATAAATAAACCTGCTGCGTAGGAAATGGTTACACCATTATTTAATTTAGCTTGTGTCCATTGTAAATCTGTAAATGTTTTGCCGCCAAAAACTTGCGTTTTGTAATGTTGATTCCAAATCATTAAATCTTCAGTCGTCGTGAGTAAACCGCCGTTACCGTGCACCATTTCAAAAGGCATATTTTGTAGATAAACACTGTCTTCGCGCTCGTAAGCGATAGCTCTATTTTTTACAATTTTACGATAATCGTCGCGCCACTGCGTGTTCTTCATGCCCATGGGTTCAAAAATGCGCTGTTTACAAAACTCAGCAAACGGCATTCCACTTACGCTATCTATAATGATTGCCATCAAATTATAACCTGAATTGCAATAACTATACTGGTCGCCCGGCGGGAAATTGAGTGCTTTTTGGCGGGACAAAATCTCCAACACATGAGCATGGGTGTGTACGCGCAAGCCTCGCCCCAAACCGCCAATAGCTGCCACCGAACCCCAATCGCGCAAGCCGCTCGTGTGCGTCATGAGGTGGCGAATTCTAATTTTATAACCGAAATCCGGCAGTTCAGGTACGTGTTTGCGCACGTCGTCCTCCAGCGAAAGCTTACCATCTTGGGCAAGTAGTAGCATCGCGGTGGCTGTGAATTGTTTAGAAACAGAACCTGCTTCAAAAATGGTTTCAGTCGTGTTTGCCAAATTATGTTCTAAATCCGCCATGCCGAAGGCTTTGTGGTAGAGAAGTTGTCCATTGCGGGAAACGGTGAGGCTGCCGCCGGGCGTGTTGGTATTGAAATGAGCGAAAAGCTGGTCAAGTTTTTGAATGGTATCGTGAAAAGAAGTTGTTTGTGCAAAAGATGCAATAGACAACAGGCTGAATGACAGCAAGATGCCGAGGGTTTTGTAGGTTTTAAGCATGGTTTGGATGTTTTAAAATAGGAAAGCAATGTAGAAATTTCTCCCGCAGATTGTGCAGATGGCGCAGATTTTTTATTTTATTTTGAATCGCAAGGGCTGATAGAATACGCTTTTTAGACTGATAAAAACAACAGCAGCACTGGATACAATCTGGCACTATCGTACTTCGTTTTTTAATTAGCAGGGAAGGAGAACAGTCCGGCGCGAGCGGGGAAAAAAGATTAATACTGAAGTACATAATAAGGAAGTGGGAATCTATTATTCAATAGTTTATTATAATGCACAAAATAATTACATCATAAAAGTTGGAAGACCCTGTCTTAAAAACGGACCAATATTTAATAACGCATTTCCACCCTATCCTTATGGTATTCCAGGTACAGGATTTAATGGACATCTTTGGACAACAAGGATTAGTACTGGAAGTAGTGTGATTGACTTAAATCAATACCCTTAAATATGTAAATTAATATATTATGATTAATGAGTATATAAAGAAGAAAATTATATTAAAAAATGGGAAAATTATATTAATTTATGAAGTATCCTCAATAGAAGAGATAAGTGAATTAAAAAGTTTTTATAATGCAGTAGAGATTAGTTCTGATATATTTTTTAAAAAGTATCTACTTGATAATGGGATGATTCTTAGTACAATTAATGATCTTAGAGGGCATCTCTATCAAAATTTAGAAGATATACAGGATGAGGAAACTAGTTTAAATTCTAGTTTAGAAATGTTTGAAGTAGAAAGATTTTTTCTAGATGATGAGTTTCAAATGGTGAGATATGAGCAAATCAACAATGATCTTAGGAATGACCTATTAAAAAATAAATTAAGGAGACTTGAATATGAAGGCTACAGTTCCATTTTACTGGAAAGTGGTCAAGTTATTAATGTCGTAGACCAGTCGCCCAGTCTATTATTTGACAAAGAAGAAGATTTTGCTTCATTCATTGAGTACAAAGACAATTTGTTTAATCACCCATTTACGTTATTAAATCCTTACAAAGATAGATTTATCGAAAAAATTGAGGAAGTTATAGGAGAACTTGCCGAAGCCTTAGATATATCGATTTCTGAGTTAAATCGTCAAATTAGCAGTTTGAATA
>CAZJXN010000009.1:11085-16082 GCA_964549655.1 uncultured Saprospiraceae bacterium | reverse complement strand
CCTAGATTGGATTCGTGATGCCCTAGATTGGATTCGTGATGCCCTGAAAGGTGCTTGGAAAGGCGAACAAATTATACCCGCCGATTGGCTCATAGAGCTTACGCGACAACAAATCGAAGTGCCTGATTCTTACGGTGGCGGTGGCTACGGCTATATGTGGTGGGTGAACAACGACAGCAAACTCAACGAAGCCAACGTTCCGGCAGATACTTTTTCCGCACAGGGCAATTGGTCACAATTGATACTTCTTATTCCCAGTAAGAATTTAGTCATAGTACATCGGGGTTATAAAAAAGATATAAATGCGGAGAAGCTGTTGAGATTGTTACAATTGTTGATGGAGGCGAAGGCGTAGTTATTTTGCAATTTTGTAGCATACCTCGATGATATGTTGCTAAGCACTCTGACGTGCAGACTGTTCTTTTTATTTTCGTTGTGGGTTGGTGCATATACTTTTCTATTTTTAGCAAGTGCGGCGCACGCGCACTTGAGTATGGTGGGCATCGCGTAGGAGGCTGGCTTTAATTCCAAGGTTTTTAATACCAACTTCGAAAAAGTGACGAGGGTTTCTCCAACGGCATTTCAGCAAAAGCAGTGTGCCTACTGTTTAATGCCTACTGCCTACCGTTTCAATAAGGCGCAGGCGTACCACTGCCATACGAAGGCACGCGGCTCATCACTTCCAGCACATCGGTTGGAGTTAAATAATTTTTATCCAAAAAATCTTTAGAGGTTTCATAATGTTCCACCGTTGTAGCGTCCGTGCGTACAAACTTCGCGTATTCGAATAATTGCCAACCTAAGCTGTGATAAATGACCGTCTCATCTGTGGAGCGCTCGTGCGTTGCGCGAAAATTACTGTTCACAGCGTACAAAATACCAAACTTGAGCATCTGCCAAAAGTCAAACTGTTGGTAATGAACGGTGTGTCCCAACTCATGCGCGATGATGCCAACCTGTGCATTGAAAGGTAAGTGCTTGATAAGGATTGGTTCCATCCCGGCGGTACTTTCGCTGCTAATGATAACTTGATAGACCCATTCCTCTTTTTTGCCAAATATGGTGAGGGCATTGGGGCGGGATGAAAGTGGTATAAACGTATTTTTGTATTGAAATTGAATAGGGACATCTTTCAACTCCGGATAATAACTCAATGCCAATAGCGTTTGCAATTCAAAACCCGGCGGTAATTCTTTTTTAATGCCAAACTCTCTGCGCAAATCGGCTATCCGTTGGGCGTAGAAGACAGAATCCAACTGCCGCATGGGCGTGCGCGTAGCGGCTATCAACGTTTGTTGGGCTTCTACTTTTGGAAAGATAAGAACGGCGGCAATGAATACCGCAAATGGCAATAGCACAAAGAAAAGGACGCGCAAAACGCGCCAGATTCGCTTGAACATGGTCGTAGGTATGGAGGGTTTGTAAAGGTAAGGGTAAAGATAAGATTCTTTGTCAAAGCCGAGTGTTAAAAAATTTAGGTATAGAGATGCCGGTTTGTTGGCGAAAATATAATTTTAAGAAGAAAAATCGAACACGCTTGCCACTCATCCGTTTCATAGAAGTTTGATTCACAGTTTGTTACTTGCCCAGACGAATACGCATTAAATAAATTTAATTTTTGACTGGAAGCCTGTTCCAAAAAGCAACCACCTATTTTTATGTTAAGCTTTTCTAAAAGTTGCCGCATGGCTGTTACTTTGGCATCACAACTACGTCTCAAATTCAATAACACAATTTTTAATCAAAACATTTAAAGGACCATTTTCAATCACAAAAAAATGAAAGCAATTATGCAAAAGTTTTTTCTTCAATTTCTGAGTGTGGCACTCATAGGTACGATGATTTTTTTCACTGCTTGTGCAGATGACACGACAGATGGCGGCGGCGGCAATGAAACCGCACCCAGCGCAAGTCTGGTGGCCAGCACTGGTTTGATAAGCGATAACGCGGAAGTAGCTCCGGGCTCTATCTTTAAAGTACAATTGAAATTGCAGGCGGGTACAGACCAACTCAAGACCTTCAAAATTTTGGAAGAAGGCGTTAACCTGCCAGCGACTCGATTTACCATCACCAGCGGAGGTACTGCGATCACGCCGAACAATCCCTTTTTGCTGGTAGGCGCGGTAAAGGACGGTGCCACTTATGAAATCAGCATCCAAGCACACAGTGACATCAGCACGAAACGCTATACGTTTGAAGTAACCGATGATAAGAATCGTACGGACCAAGTCGCTGTCAATATTACGACCAAAGGTGCGGAACTAATGGAATTCACAGGTAAATTGCTGCTAAATCAAGACGGTCCTGCGGGTCAAGGTGGATTGGATTTGGACACTGGTGAAAGTGTAGGCAGCGTGTTGAGTAGCACCGGTAATCCGGCTGTTGACACTTCCTACAAGCGTGCCGAAATCAATGATGAAGGCAACACCACAGCAACTTCTGACACGTGGCGGCAAGTCATTTCTCCTACCAACGGCGCAGCAGTGCGTTATATTGACAAGAGCAAATTGCCTGAAAATTTCAACTACGAAAATGTAACTACACAGGAACAAGTCATCGGTGCTTTTGATTCTGGTATCAAATTTACGCAAGTAGGTGGCGATTTTGAGAGCAACAAACTATCAGTAGGTGATACTTTTACCGTAAAAACGGCAGATAATCGTTACTTCATCATCAAAGTGACCAAAATTACAATCACTTCTGCGCCAGGTGATGATAAAGACTTTTATACTTTCTCGATTAAAAAGAAGAAGTAAAGGGATATTGGTAGAGGGTAGAAGGATACGCTTATAACTTGAACTATTGATTTTTTTATAGATTTTTCCGATTTTCGTCCATTTAAAAAAGTAAATAACTTTAAGCTTTAAGCGTGTCCCTCTACTCATATCCCTCTACCCTCTACCAAGAAAAGACCCGTCGCGAATCGCGATGGGTCTTTTCTTTTTTTGTAAAATGCAATTCCTGATAGGATTTCTGCTTTTTGCGTATTTTTGTAAGACTATCCAGCGTTTTTACGTTATAGACTTTGGTAGAATAATTTAAAATACATTGTAACAAAAGTCTGCTACATCCCTTAAGGCATGATAGAACACGGATTTTAAAAGTATTCAAAAGAAAAAATCCGCGTCCATCCGCTCAATCCGTGTCATCCGCGTTCCAATTAATGTGATACGAGATGGAAAAAGTGCAAAACCTATAAGTGAAAATAACTTTTGTTACACGGTATCAAATCCCCCTCATCACAAACATCATTCACAACTTATGAGAAAACTAATATTGCTTCTTGTACTGCTGGCAGTGTGTCAAGTGGGTGCTTTGGCACAAAAAACACAAAAGAAAGGGAAAGCAAAAAAAATAGAGCAGCCCAAATGTGACTTGGCTATTAGCACGCTTGATGAATTTGACAGCACTAAATTAGTCGTCGCAAAACCTATTAATATTGGCTACAAAATTCCAAGTGAATTTGAAACCGAGAACGGTCCTTCCATGATTGACCAAGGCAAAGTGCTTTTTACCTACACCGAAAACGATAGTATCAATTGCTTCTTTATGACCTTAGCGCTGGCGGAGCGCGAGTATTTTTCAATTGAAGAAGGGGAAACTGTGCTGCTCAAACTCTCAGACGGTCGGGTGCTGGCGTTGTACAATGTGCCCGACAAAGGCGAGTTTGACAAAGGCACGAATATGCGCATTTATCAACACACTTGCGTCGTGCCGATAGATTTGTTCTATTCTTTGACGTATAATACCATCGAAAGAATCCGCATTGAGTATAAAGGATTCAAAAAAACCTTGGAAATTCTACCCGAACAGCAGACAGCTATCAAAGAGGCAGCGCGCTGTGTGGGCGAAGCGGCGGGTTTGTATCCGGTGAAGCCGTAGTTTTTAAAGATGCCAGATGCCAGATTATTAGATGCCAGACGCACGTAACCCCTCAACCTTAACCTTGAACTAGAAACTTAAACTTTAAACATTGGTCCGTTTTTTACGTCCAAAATCGAATGTATCAGAAAGTGACGAGGCGCTACTGGCGGCTTATCGCACGGGCGGTGACGTGGAGGCATTGGGGCGATTGTACGAGCGGTATGTGGAATTGACGTATGGCGTTTGTTTAAAATATTTAAAAAAGGAAGCAGATGCGGAAGACGCGGTAATGGCTATCTTTGAACAATTGGTGGAAAAAGTGAAAACGCACGAAGTGCAAAATTTTCGAAGTTGGCTCTACGTGCTAGCGAAAAATCACTGTCTGATGCAATTGCGCAAACCACAACGCGAATTTTCCGAGCCGGATTTTATGCATTTGGAGCACCATTCGCATCCTGAGGAAGAACGACCAGAAGAACAAGAAGCGCAGTTGCGGGATTGTATCGAACAGTTGCCGGTGCAACAGCGTAGCAGCGTCCAATTATTTTATTTTGAAGAAAAATCGTATCAAGAAATTGCAGCATTGCAAAAAGAGGAACTGGGCAAAATTCGTTCGTTTATTCAGAATGGGCGGCGGAATTTGAAGATTTGTTTGGAGCAGAAGAGTAAGATTCGTACGTAGTATTTGGTATTTAAAAAATGGATAAATATTCGCAAAATAGAGGAGACTTTTTACTGCAAAAGTGGTTGCATGGCAGCATCACTTGGCAGGAAGAACGTGAGTTGGAGCAACTGGCGAAAGGCGATGCTATGCTTGCGGATGCCTTGGAAGGATTACAAATTTTACCGGAAAGTGACCATGTACAGCGCGTAGAAAATGTGAAAACTCGTTTGCAAAAACGGACTCAACAAAAGCCACGAGGCGTGATTTTTTATTTACCAAGAGTGACGGCAGCAGCGGCGGTCATTGCAACATTGGCTTTTGGCATTCGCTATTTTGTTGAAAATGAACAGGTAAGACCGGAAGTAGCGATTATAGAGCAGCCCGAGCCGAGAGCCGAGAACAGAGAACAGAGAGCCGAGAGCCGAGAGCCGGGAACAGGGAACAGAGAGCCGGGAACAGGGAACAGAGA
>CAZJXN010000009.1:0-10985 GCA_964549655.1 uncultured Saprospiraceae bacterium | reverse complement strand
GAGAGCCGGGAACAGGGAACAGAGAGCCGGGAACAGGGAACAGAGAACAGGGAGCCGAGACTCTAACTTCTGAAGAAACTTTGGTTTTTGAAGATAAGAATGAAAATCGTAGCATAGCACGAGAACGAATCGCTGCACAAAAAACGTCAAAGGCAGAAAACACGCGTGTTGAGCCGCTTGCCGATACCAATTTTACAATCGTTGAAAAAGATGCACCTTCTATCGCAGCCGAAGAGAAAGAGATAGCAGCAGCACCGACAATAGAACGTGCCAAAACGGACGATGCCATGCCCCAATTGCAAAAGCCAAGCGCGGCGCGTTCGATAACTTCTAACACTATTTTTTTACCAGAGCGAATGATAATTGGTAAACTAACGGATGCTCGCGGCGAACCACTCATTGGGGCAACGGTCGCCGCAAATGGCACAGACCGAGGCACCACGACCGGTTTGAACGGCGACTTTACGCTGCCCGTAACGCCAGACACAAAAGAATTGACTTTTTCTTACACCGGTTTTGAAACGACCGCTATTGCAATCGGAAAAAATGATATGGTAAGGGTGCAATTGAAGGAAAATACGCAAGGTTTGAGTGAGGTGGTGGTGAGTGAGTATGGTACAAACAAGCGAGAATCGAAGAAAATGGATAGTCAACTGCAAGGAAAGGCACAAGGTGTTCAAACCATTCAACTCCCTATGCCAAAAGGTGGGTTTGATAAATTAGAAAGTTACATTCAAAAAAATATTCGGTATCCGAAAGCCGCAAAAGCCGCAAATATAGAAGGCAAGGTTGTGCTGGAATTTTCTATCCAAACAAATGGCGCTTTATCTAATTTTAAAATTATAGAATCGCTCGGTTATGGTTGTGACGAAGAAGCGATTCGATTGTTGAAAGAGGGACCAAAGTGGGAGATGACCGATCCAATTAAAGGGAAGAAAGTAGGGGCGTATTTGATTGAATTCAAATTGAAATAATGTCGAATTCAAGACGTGACAGGTTTTCGGAAACCTGTCACGTCTTGAATTTCACTGCTTCACAATCTTCGCCACCCAGACTTTTTCTTCACTTTGCAATTGCAATAAATACATTCCATTCGCAAACGCGGAAAGCTCCACTTCCAACTGTTTTGTAAAATTTTGATTAAAAATCAACTTTCCATCCAAACTAAATAATTTCATTTGTAACGGTTTTCCAAAAGTTTCTGCATTGATAGTCAGTAAATTATGCGTAGGATTTGGGAAAACCAAAATCCCGCTTTCGCGCAAATCTTCGGTCGCATTCAATCCAACCGCGATGACTCGACTCAACGACCGCCCGCAATACGCATTCGACGCATTCAACGTGACGGTGTACACGCCACTATTTGCAAAAATATGCACTGGATTGAGTTGTGTACTGGTTTGTCCGTCGCCAAAACTCCATTGATAACTCGTTGAACCTGCTGATTCATTGTTAAAAGTGATGGTATTTCCATTCACAGCAAAAGTAAAAATAGGCGTTGGAGAAGGTAGGACATTGACGTAAGCGATATTCAAAACCGTATCACTTCCCAACGTGCCACGCACCGTCAAGCGCACGTCGTACTCGCCGGGCATGGCGTACACCACGCGCGGACTGGCATCGGTACTCGTCGCTGGATTGCCGCCGGGAAATTCCCAAAAGCGCGACGTGTATTCGCCGCTCGACGCATCGCTGAAATTGACCGTGTGTGGCGCGCAGCCATTCGGACGTACCGCTGTAAAACGCGCCGTTGGTGCTTCGCCGACCGTGATTTGTAGAGCCTTGGTTTGGCTGCCACAAGCATTCGTAGCGGTGAGTAGAATGATATAAGTGCCAGACATTTGATAAGTATGCGTTGGATTGGCTTCGGTACTTGTTTGAGTATCTCCAAAATCCCAAAGGTAAGTTGTGCCACCAATCGAATTATTGACCAGCTTGATTATTAAAGGGTTAGCTGTAGTTGCAGTATTAAAATTAGCAGTCGGTGGCTTATTTATTACCACAAAACTATCCTGTGTGAGCGTGTCAATGCCGGAAGCATTCGAGGCAACGAGCGTGACGGAATAAGTACCCGCCGTGATGTACGTCACCGTCGGATTTTTTTGATTGGAAAAAGAAGGCGTTGCACCGGGTAGAATCCAAGTAAAACTGGTCGCATCGGCGGAAGAAGTATTTTGAAAAGTAACGGAAAGTGGCTGACACCCTTGAGTCGGAGTGGCAGAAAAACCGGCAATTGGTTCAGCTGCAAGACTAATGTTTTGAGAAAAAGTAATGGAATCACAGTCATTTATAGCGGCGAGGGTAACGGTGTAATCGCCATTTTGCGCATAAGTGTGTCTTGGGTTTTGTAAATTGCTGTTAGTGCTATCACCGAAATTCCAAAAATATTTGTCGGCATTCGTGGAAATATTATTAAAATCTATACTATTTGGGGCAGTTGTAAAAGCAAAAGTAAACTGTGCGGTTGGTGCTGTTTGTAATGTTATAGAAATGGGCTGCGAAGAAATAGTTGTATTACACACGCTGGAGACGCGCAATTGAAATTTATAATTTCCCATTTCAGATAAAACACTGCCAATAAACAAGGTAGGAGTTTGTGTACCTGAGTAGGTGCCACTTTCTACCACATTTTGAAAACCAGTGCCATCGCTTTTATCCACCAGCCATTGATATTGCAAACGGCTTCCGGTGATCATGACTTCAATTGTAGTGGATTTATTCTCACAAGCAGAAATGGAACTTGGTTGTGCTGCAATTGCCGGAGGAAGATTCATTTCTGTACTCTGCGGAATGCCTGTGAAAGGTTCTAACGTGCCATCCGTGCCCGTCTGCGCACTGTTGCTACTGTTGCCGCAACTCATAGAATTGATGCTGCGACCTGCCTCGCCCCGACCCAGATTATAATCGGTTTGCAACATTGGATTCATCAAAAACCTGCCGCCGCCGCCGCCGCCACCCGGACCTGCGCAACGTTCTTGATTTAAATTATTCACTACGCCGCCATTTCCACCTTGCACTTCTACCAAAAAAGGGCTTATGATACTGTCCACCTCTAACACAATCGTGCCACCGCCGCCGCCGCCGCCGCTGCCGTCTCCGCTAGTAGTGTCTGGCATGATGCCATTGGCAGCTATTTTAAAATTATTGCCTACTACGTTTTTTGCGATTAAAATAATAATGCCACCGCCATTGCCGCCGTCTGTAGCTACGTCATTGTTTTCATGCCCCGCACCGCCTCCGCCGCCAAGAAAAATTCGGTTATCAGTAAAAGAAATTGTTTTGCCACCTAAGCCCGGAAAAGCGCCGTCACAACCCAAAATATCGGGTTCTTCGTTTTTACCGCCATTGCCACCTGGGGCTACATTTGCGCCGCCGCCACCGCCTGCATTGTGGTCATTGCCGCCACCACCGCCATTAGCTTGAGCGCCCCGTCCGGCTTCTCTACCAATCGTAAAATCAGCAACACCCTCGCCTTTGCTCGCGCCCCGCCAGTTATTCAAGTCGTAAGAATAAGCATTCGCGCTTGTAAGAGCAGTACAATTATTGGATGCGGCTATGCCGGCTATTCCACCTCGAAAACCAGCGCCGTCGGCTTGGATAGCGGCGTTGACAGTGAGCGTGTTCGTGACTTCCAATGCTAATATTCCACCTGTTTGTCCGTCCCAAGGCTGCGCGCGGAGGGTGTCTGTTACAGTCGCATTTTCATACATAGCTAAGGACACAATTTGTACACCGCCGTCCAAGTTATATCGGTTTAAAATGGTGTTTTTTAGTGTAATCTGATTGCCATTAATAGCTTGAATAGTGGCGCGTTCGTACAGTCCGGTGCTGCGCAAATCGGTAATATTACCAAAATTATTGGTATTAGAATTATTAATAATCGCTCCTTTTGTTTGAATGAGAAGGATAGACATATCCACTTCAAATCCAGCAGCGTTTTGCACGATGAGCGAATTTGTACAGGAGTCAATAGCCGTGACGGCTGCATAGCGGTTGATGATGCCAGAGATATTTGTTTGAGCAAATGAAAGAAAAGTAATTATTATAAACGTAAGGAGTAGACCTATCTTTTTCATAATCGTTGTTTTTGGGAAGAAGCGTGAATTTATTAAAGTTTGGAAGTTGGAGGTTTGGAGGGTCGCTATTTAGCAACCTCAAACAAGAAACCTTAAAATATAAACCCTTGTATGCTAAAAATATTTTTGCAAGAACGCAGAAAAGTTTTACCTTTGCTCTCCGTTAAAAACCCGTCGTCCCTTCGTGGGAGTAAATGGGTATGGTTTTACCAATTATAAGATTTTAACCAATGTCCGTAAAAATTAGACTACAGCGTAAAGGTCGCAAAAAAAGACCATTTTACCACATCGTCATAGCCGATGCGCGTTCGCCGAGAGATGGTCGCTTTATTGAAAAAATAGGCACTTACAATCCGCTGACAACGCCAGCTACCATTGAAGTAGACCGCGAAAAAGCATTTGATTGGGTGATGAAAGGCGCACAGCCGACGGATACCGTTCGGGCTATTTTGCGTTTGAAAGGCGTTTATTATCGCAAACACTTGACGCGTGGCGTGCTGAAAGGCGCACTGAGCCAAGATGAAGCCGCTAAAAAATACGCCGACTGGATAGATGCGAAAGAAGAAAAAACGGCTGCCCGTGTTGCCAAGCGAACGGAAGAACTCGCCAACTTCAATGCGCAAGTGTCTGGTATTAATTATGTACCGCCGGTAATTGTGGAAGAAGCGCCTGAACCATTGGAAGAAGCACCGGAAATAGAGGTAGCAGTAGCGGATGAAGAAGAATAAATTGTTGAAAGGTTAAGATTCAGGTTGAGATTAATGTGGGTGCGTTCAGTCTGGCATCTAATAATCTGGCATCTGGTATCTTTGATTATAATTATTTTTAAGATAAATGTGAACCTGATAATGCTCTTTATGTGCATTATCAGGTTTACCTTTAAAAAGGCAATTGCTATGTATGAATTAGATCAGGATTATATTGATCAGTTGGAAAATCTAGCAGGCGAAATTCAGGACTCGGAAGAACTGAAAACGTACCTCGAAACCGAAGAGGAAGAAGATTTCAACCACTTAAAAGAGTTATGTGAACCAAAAATTGCAGCCTTGCACGAGGAAATAGCGCTCAACAACCCCTTGCAATTGATTTCTTTTGAGCTGGTGCTGCTGGACGAGTCTTTTGAAGGCTTGTTCCTGCCTAAAATATTGGGCTATTCGGTACTGCGCGGCGAGATAGACCGCTTTTATCGCTACGTGCGCCCACAGGAGCATTTCAAAGAAATTTTGATGACTATTTGTAACTCGGCGAATTTTGAAATTTTAAAAAAACGGATTGGACAATCTATTCAGATTGGCTTCGCGCTGAGTAGCGATATTTGGGTCACCAATTTAATTAACAGTGTTTCTAATAAACGTATTCGCTACTTTTTGCAATCCCAGAAACTAGAAAAATATCGCCACGACCCGGATCGCGCTACTGGCTATGAACGCTATAAAAAGCAATTTAAAAACGAAAATTATCAGACGGCAGAATTTCCGCATACGACTTCTGAATTAAAGATTTTATTTTCTCCGCTCAAGCATTTTCTGATTCATCGGGTCAATTTGCACGTGGACAATGCCAGTATTATCGGGGATATCAAGCAGTTTTTGGAAAATTCGGAATTTAAAGGAACGCCTGAATATTGGCAAATTATAAGTTTGTATGCCAACTTTTTTGATTTAGAAGAAGCCGATAAAACGAACTTAGCCGAGCATTTCAATAACACCCGCCGGGAAATGCCGGGCTTTGCAGCAGAATATCTTGATTTTTTATTGGAATTGTTGCGCAGTCAGGAAATGAAGTGGACTGCGGATGCCGACCGCCGCGTATCCGCCTTGTTGGATCGCAGTATTGAAGATGAGTTGACGGCTTATTATGACTTGATGGATATCGTACACAATCAGGGCTACACCTCGCAGGAAGCGCAGGAAGCAGTGAAAGTATTCTGCAATCAACGCGAGGGCTTATCCATTGCCAATGAGTGCGTTCGGCAAACGATTTACCACTATTTTGCTGGTTTTGTAAATAATATTGAAGTAGATTCTTATACCGATTTCTTTGAGATTACCAAGTTATTTGCGACTTATATGAGTATTTTTGCCAATCAGCGATTCAATCAGAATCTGGAGAAAATCTCGATGGTATACTTGCAAAAATTGAGGGAACATTACACCGATAAACGCGGTAAAGACTATCAAGATATAAAGAAATTTGTGGCGACGGCTTTTGTTGATTTTGGGTTCTTCACCGAAAAAGAAGTGGTCGAAATGTTTAAATCCAAACGCAAAAAGAAAACTGCAGAAGCGTAAGGAGGGGATTGGGTGAAGGGTTTATGGGGTGATTCCAAGACAAAACACAAAGAGACCAAGTGACTTAGAACAATCTCTTGGTCTCTCTTTCTTTTGGTCACGTAGTCTCCGCTTCCGTCTTGACGAGGACACTTCGGTTTTATAAAGCCTCTTTTTTAAACCAATCATTTTTCTCGCACGTTGAGTAAAGAAAAGAAAGCTAAACAATCAAATTATGCGAACGAAATCCATTTTTCTATTCTTTGTATTGGTTTTTTCATTTGTTTCTTGTAGCAATAAAGTGGCTTCTACCGAGCAGCAATCCCCAGAAGCCATGCCCGTAGCAATAACGGCGTTAGATGAAGAGTTGGCAAAGTCTTCTAAAGCGTATTTTGCGTCTGGCTGTTTCTGGTGCGTAGAGGGTGTTTTTGAAAGTGTAAAGGGCGTAAAGGAAGCCATTTCGGGCTATGCAGGTGGTAGCAAGGAAAATCCGACTTACGAGCAAGTTGGCAGTGGTAACACGGGTCATGCCGAGGCAGTAGTCGTGTACTACGATTCTACGCAAGTCAGTTATGAAACGCTGTTGAAAGTATATTTTGCTTCGATGGACCCCACGCAAGTGAACGGGCAAGGACCGGATAGAGGCTCTGCGTATCGTTCCATTATTTTGTATCAAAACGCAACCGAAAAGCAGGCAGCGGAAGATTATATCAGTACCCTTGATAAATCTGGCAAATATGAAAAGCCGATTTCGGTAGAAGTAAAGGCATTCACAAAGTTCTGGAATGCAGAGGATTACCATCAAAATTATATTTACACCCACCCAGAAAATCCGTATGTGCAGCATGAGTCCATCCCACGTATCAAGCGTTTTCAAAAGCAATTTCCAGACTTGATAAAGGCGGATAAAAATCTGGCGAATAAGTAGTATACTCTTTACTTGCGCTCGTTACTTAATGGGAACGCGGATGACACGGATTGAGCGGATTTGCACGGATTTTTTCTAACTTTAATCGTAGTAACTCGTTGACTCCGTGTCATCTATGTTTTATTTTATTATGTCATCACGAGCGCGTAAAATTGGCATTATCATCCTTGCTGCCGGTGCGTCCACTCGGATGGGGCAGCCGAAGCAGTTATTAGAATTTCAAGGGGAAACGCTGATTCAAAGAATTATAAAAACGGCTTTGCAAACCGAGTGCCGTCCGATTATGGTGGTTTTAGGTGCTTTTTTTAATGAAATAAAGTTAGATATTGAGCTATTAGTAGATTTGAAAACGGATATAATTATTGTAGAAAACAGTGCTTGGCAGCAGGGCATGAGTACATCTGTAAAAATTGGATTAGAAACCTTGCTTGCCGCAAATCCGAATATAGAAGCCGCTCTATTTTTATTAACCGACCAGCCTTTACTCACTGCGAATCACCTCTCACAAATCACCACTCACACTTCAAAAACTATTATCGCTTCCTTTTACAACAACCGCCCAAGCGTTCCCGCTTTATTCGACAAAAAATGGTTTCCTGAATTGATGCAACTCACTGGCGATCAGGGTGCGCGTAAATTGTTAGCATTGCACAAAGCTGAAGCCCACGCCATTCCATTCCCAGAAGGCGCATTTGATGTAGACACACCAGAGAATTATGAATTTTTAATTACGAATTTTGAATGATTTTTCGTTTCAAACGTTCCTACCTTTACAATTAGAATCACAAATCACTATTACATGAAAATTCATCGCGAAGGCTATCTTATTATTGCTGTTACCATTATCATTTTATTATTATTAAATGTAGTGACGGCTTTTTTTATACCGATTTTGTATTTATTCACAATGGTAGTGTCCATCGGCGTTCTGGTATTGGTGATCCAATTTTTTCGCAATCCTAACCGACTGATTGCCTCAGCAGATAACAATCTTGTGTACGCGCCTGCGGATGGCAAAGTCGTGGTTATCGAAGAGGCAAACGAACCAGAATATTTCAAAGACAAACGCTTGATGATTTCCATTTTTATGTCACCCACCAATGTGCATTCCAATCGAAATCCGGTGAGCGGCGTGGTGAAATACAAGCAATATCATCCCGGAAAATATTTGGTGGCGTGGCATCCAAAATCTTCTACCGAAAATGAGCGAGCAACGGTCGTCATTGACAACGGCAATGCGGAAATTCTCGTGCGACAAATCGCGGGAGCCGTGGCGCGTCGTATTAAAAATTATCTGGAAGTCGGACAGCAAGTGACGCAAGGTAGCGAGATGGGTTTTATCAAATTTGGCTCGCGTGTAGACCTTTTTTTACCTTTAAATGCAAAAGTAGACGTGAAAATCGGGCAAGCCGTGCGCGGTAATGTAGATGTAATTGCTACTTTAATTTAAACAAAAAGTTTTATAAATTTGTGAAAGTTTCACGCAAAGACGCAAAGGGAATGATATATAAGAATAAACCTCTGCGTTTCTCTGCGTCTCTGCGGTTAAAATAAAACAGCAGTTCTCCAAAAATGGCAATGCGCGATGATTTTCCAGAGGCGGGTTCTGATTACATGGGCGGCGAGTGCGACGGCTACGAGTATCGCACGATTTTCGCAGGTACCAGTTTGGAGCACAGCTTCCAGATGATTCGGGCATTCCTGCAAGAAGAAGGCTACGAAGATATTCCATTGCCAAAAAATGCGGAGGAACTCTCCCTTTTTCGCTTGCCCACCCGCAATCGGCAGATTCTATTGTTTGAAGATAACGGCTACGCACACAATCCTGTCAAAATTTTGTTTCCACCCGACCGCCGCAAGCGTACAGCGCTTATTTTGTGTTTGTATAATGAAAAAGACCCGGAGCATCTATTGAAATTTCATAGAGTGTTGGAAGAAAAGGAGGATAGGAAGATAGGAGGATTAGAGGAAAAAATAGGCAGTTAGCAATGGCAGTAGGCAGTCAACAAATCTAAAACCTTCCAACTTTAGAGCGGTCTGGCATCCAAATATCTGGCATCTGGCATCTGTTTTTTAAAAAGCACACTTCCCAATCCCCGCAAAAATAGCAATCCAAACCAAGCCTTTGATGAAGAAAAACAAGAAACCTGCCACGCCCACGCGCTTGAACCACACTTTGAATTTGGAAGACATTTGGCGTTTTTAGAAAAAATAACCGCACGAGGTGTGAGATTGTTTTGTGTGATTTCCTAAAGCAGGGGCGGTTTCCTGTTTTTAGTGGCTTCTGCTATTTATTTTCTTTGTAGCCCATACTCAATCCGGTATCTCCTTCTAAGACCAATTCAAGCGTCGCCTCGGTAGGGCTCGAATTTTTAAAAATGGCTTTAGCGTTTCCCTCAACGGATAAGCGTATTTTTTCATTCGGTTTTAATACTGCCACCGATTTTTCCTTGCCTTCCAGCGGACGGGTTAGAATTTCAATATTAACAGCAGAAGCATTTCTGATTTGCGCAGTAAAGCTGCCGTGCTGCCCGTTGCCCAATTCAAATGATTTGAGTGGTGGAATGTACGTGGTGGAATTCACTTTTCCAATTGTTCCGCAAGAAGCGTAAGCCAGCCCGATAGATAGGGTCAGCAAAATCAATGGTCTTTTCATGATTTGGTAGTTGTAAGCGTAGATGATTTAATTGTTTCAAATAAGCAACCGCAAAATCGAGCAATGGTTGCTAAACAAAGTCATTCGGATTTAAGTGACCCAACGCTTTTAAAATAGTTGCTGCTTCGCTCGGTTTTTGAGTACCGATGAGCAATTTAGTCCCGTCCTTTTTAATATAGACAAATGGTTGCAGAAATCGCATTAAAAATTTGTCAATTTTTTGTGGCAAATAAGTGGTCGTCACCCTGTTATGTAAAAAAACGATTAAATAAAAAGTATTCTTAAACAATAGCTTCTGTATTTGGTTAGGCTGCTATCTAATAAACATTTTCAAAAAATTCAATTATGAACATCGTAGAAACCGCGGTAAGCAATGGCTCTTTCAACACTTTAGTAGCAGCCGTAAAAGCAGCTGGATTGGTAGAAACCCTTAGCGGCACAGGTCCCTTCACCGTATTCGCTCCAGTGGACGACGCATTCGCAGCCCTTCCTGCTGGCACAGTAGAATCTTTGGTAGAACCAGAAAACAAGGAAAAACTCACCGGTATCCTCACGTACCACGTGGTAGCTGGCAAAGTAATGTCTACTGATTTGTCAGACGGCATGACAGCTAAAACGGTAAATGGCGAAGAAATTACCATCAAAATCGAAGATGGCAAAGTGATGGTGAACGACGCAGAAGTCGTAATGGCAGATGTGGAAACTGACAATGGCGTGATTCACGTCATCAACAAGGTGATTATGCCTTCTTAATTTTCAAGTACAATTTTTAAAATGAGGTGACGTCTTTTACGAGGTGTCACCTCATTTTGTTTTTGTCTTTTTGCTCGTATTATCTACGCTCAAGACATTAATGGGAACGCCCCGACCAAAGTAATAGGAAAACCTTGCGTCCTCTGCGTAAAACTTTGCGGTCTCTGCGGTAAAATACGCTATAAATGCCTGTTACTTATAATCTCTATTATTCCCAAACCATATAAAATTAAAAAAATCTGCGAAAATCCGCGTCATCCGCGTTCTAGTTATGTCATACGGGCACGTAAAGTATTTATTTA
>CAZJXN010000008.1:0-62947 GCA_964549655.1 uncultured Saprospiraceae bacterium | reverse complement strand
TTTAAAAACGGATGGAATAACGGGAGTGAATAGGCGAGCTTCAGTCGCCACGATGCTATTTCTTAGAAAAGTGAAGCCCACTGGTATTTCAAAACACAACTTAAAGTATATCCAACTACAATTAAATTACCCCTGAAACCGAATGTAGGGGGGCGTCAAACACAAGTAGAGTTAGCCCAGCGGGGAATGGAATTAGGGTTGAAATAGAACCGAGAGAGATGCAACACATAATTCAATTGTGTTTCAGCTATAGTTAGGGGAATCGTGAAGGGCACTTGAGTTATAGTTCAAAGAGGGGTGAGTTATATTTAGAACCTAGGGAGGGGGTACTCCAAACCTAACTGAACTATCCTTCGTAGGGGGGGTAAATTATATGTGACAAGACGTGACAGGTCTTCGAAGACCTGGATTATGTGCAGGCACTGTCTTTTTTGGGGATGCTGGCGGAAGCATTACCTTTGAAAGAAGAAAAGGATTGAATGGCTCGTATAAATGGAATCTTCTTTTATAATAGACCACACAGATTTTTACCTATTTTAATTGGATAAAAAAGAAAAAAGAGGAATATGGCAGATTTGTTTAATAATAAATACCGCATCTCGTCCGCCCGTTTGCAATCCTGGGATTATGGCAGGGAGGCAATGTATTTTGTCACCATTTGTACAAAAAACAGGGAATATTATTTCGGGGAAATCGTGGAGACGCAATGCGTTGCGTCTGAATCGGAATCAGAGACGCAACGCATTGCGTCTCTAAACCCAACGGAAATCGGAACCATCGCCGCCACCGAATGGTACAAAACCGTGGAATTACGACCCGATATGAATTTGGAATTGGGTGAATTTGTGGTAATGCCCAATCATATTCACGGGATTATCATCATTGGTGATGGTGGTAGAGACGCGATGCATCGCGTCTCCGCCGCGGTGGATGACGACGATAGAGACGCGACGCATCGCGTCGCCGCGGTGGTGGATGACGACGATAGAGACGCGATGCATCGCGTCTCTACGGATAATACCAATACCGAATACAAAAACCAATTTGCCCCACAATCGAAAAACCTCGCATCCATTATCCGCGGATACAAATCATCGGTGACCACCTACGCCCGCAAAAACGACATCGTGTTTGATTGGCAACCCCGATTTCACGATCATATTATCCGTTCGATGGACGATTATCATAGAATCTCCGATTACATCCTGAATAACCCTGCTAAATGGCAAAAGGATAAATTTTTTTGATAAATACGCGATGCATCGTTGAGTAGAGACGCGATGCATCGTGGAGTGGAGACGCGATGCGTCGTGGAGTGGAGACGCGATGCATCGCGTCTCTACGAGTTTAATTTTAAAAATTTGACATGACTTCTGATATTAACCAGGAAAATTTTATCTTTGAATCACAATTTTTCCTAAATATGACCATTACCAAACAAACCCTGAATGATTTAATTGCCAAAGGCAAAACCGAGCAAGCGATGGAGCAATTGTTAAAAATGAAATCCAAGCTCGACAAAGACTTACAGGAAGAAGGTTTTAATTATACCATTTTCAATAGATAGTGACGTATATCCCTTTTTATAGCATCCTGTTTTTCAATTTATTCTGGCATCTAACTTCTGGCATCTAAATTGGTATCAGTTTTTTTTGGATTAATCTTTTCACAAAGTCCTTTATAATCCTCTGGCTCTAAATAATCAGCAGTGTAAAGCTTTAAAATATAAGCAAGTTTATCCTCTTTTGACATTTCTTTCCAAAACTTATAGTCACCGTTCTCATTCTCGACGAGTTCATTAATTCTGAGACCGAGACTTTTTCTTAATTTTATCATGACGCCATCGAGCCTTTCGGTCACATAATTATAGTGCCTTTCGGTTAAACCTCCATTACTCAAGAGGTCATGCATCTGGACTCTCGCTTTATTAATATTACTCATGCCAGTGAGAACCCTATTTATAATTATTAATTGATCTAAAATAATATAGGGAACTAAAAGACTATTACTGTTTTTGTTTTGATGAATGACTTTGTCCAATTTATCCCGATCAGGAAACTTGTAATTTTTTATCCTTAAATCAGAGCGCTTCTGAGGGATGACATTATTAGGAATGGCGTATCGGTATATCTCTTTATTGATAACGTTTAAAAAACGCCAATAATTAAAGCCCGAAAAAATCCATACTAAAGCCACGTAGAAAGGGATAATGGAAAGGATGACCGAGATAAAGAAAATAAATATAACCCTTAGCTTCTTTTCTTGATATTTCTCTTTTTTTGCATCGAATATATCTTTAAAATTGATGGATTCTTTGTCAAAAAAAACTTGTTCATAAAAATAGTGAAGGGGATTCTTATTATATACCGTATCAGAATCTATTTTTAAAGAGTTAATATTATCTCTAAACTCTTGAAAAGAACTAATAATTTTATTGGTAAGATTCAGACTTGTATTTTTTCCTGTAACCAAGTAAGTGTAAGTCCCTAAAGATTGGAAAGAAACAGTATCTTCTTTAGAAGCGCGCTGTGTAGCGTCATATTTAACACAAAAAAACTCAGTAGGTCTTATATCTAACTTATATCTTTCTTTCAGTGCGACTACAAAAGAAGGATCTAAATTAATGATAACCGCATTAGGATCATTAATTATATCTTGCACTTTTTTCGTTGCTGGAGCAGTCATAAATATAATTATACCTATGGAATCACCACTATTGTTCGAAGTCTCATTGAATAAGTGTACGCTTGCCTCGTCTAATCCTAATTGCTTGGTATTAATTTTGAATGTCGAATCTTTAGGTATTTGATCTGTAAGCATTTCAATAATATGCGAACTAACCCATTGAGCACCTGATCCATAAGAACCTACATTGATATAGTTTTTAAAAATGGCTTGAATGATTTTTAAATCTGTTTTTAGCGAAATCGTTACGCTCTTTGTATTATCTCCTTTTCCAAAAAGCCTCTCGTTGTTTCCAATGATGTGGAGTTGCTCGGTGTAAACAGGAGTAACTAAGTCTACATTATTTAATATGTAATCATCTTCACCAAAAGCTTGCTTTTGTACAAATCCAAAAGAATTTTTTTCCTGCCATACTTTCACTGCATTTTGATAGCCAGCAGATGTTGATGCTGACTTATCTCCATTATTTAAGATTATCCCTTTTTTATCAAAAAAAACTTTTAAGCTATCGACAATTAGATAGTAATCTCCGCTAAGTGCGCCAGAAAAAAAGGTAATAGTATCAGGCTCATTAAAGGAGAATATATCTTGAATAGTTACATCATTGTCTGTTTGATTGGCAACGATTTGGTAAGTGCCGAAGGATAAAGCCGCAGCAAGTACCATTGCTAAACCCCTCCAACTGATTAACCGTCGAATAGGCGCACTGGCTAACTCGGTCAGAAATGAAAAAATATCATCCATGATTATTCTTGGTTTTCAGATTGAAGATATTCCGCAAAGTCACGCGAGAGATCTCGGACTAAATTTCCTGAGTTATTAAGTGTGGTATTTAAAGCTTTTATCTCTTCTTTAAAAGGTTTTACAAGCTTTTTACTGGCTTCGTCTTCGACTTTAATTGAATCCAGTTTATCAATAAGCTCTTGCAACTTCTCAGAAATATTAGTGCTATCATTTGTTTTAATCTCTTTAAGCCTATTCTCTACAAAGTCATTCCATTTATTTCGGTCTTCAATCCTTTTTTTCATACTTAAAGAAAAGCGTAAAGCATTCAGGTAAATGACCGATATGGAAATAAAAAAAATGGGTAATAGATATACCGAAACTTCTATTATTTGAGGAATTGTTTTGCCGTAATAAGCTAAGAAAGAATAAGCGATTAAGGATAGGAAGAGAAAGACGCTACATATCCAAAAAAATGTTTTGATAACTCTCGGAAAATTGGTCTCTATGTTTTTTAAATAACTTCCTAGCTTTTTATCTTCCTTTTTAACTTCAGATAAGGTATTACTTAAACTAGCAGCAACATCTTTTAGTTCAGAAGCAACTTTTACTATTTTAGGAGTAGCAGTATCTATTTGTTCGGCAGCTTTTACTATTTTAGGAGTAGCAGTATCTATTTGTTCGGCAGCTTTTACTATTTTAGGAGTAGCCGTGTCTATTTTGGTAGCAGCTTTTTCTATTATAGGAGCAGCTTTTTTTATTTCAGGAGTAGCAGTTTTTATTTCGGCAGCAGCATTTTTTATTTCAGGAGCATTTTTTTCTATTTTGGTGGCAGCAGTTTCTATTTTGTCAGTAACATTTTCTATTTGTTCGGCAACTTTTACTATTTTAGGAGTAGCAGTGTCTATTTTGGTAGCAGCTTTTTCTATTTTAGGAGTAGCAGTTTCTATTTGGTCGGCAACTTTAATAAAATTTTTTTGAAATTCGGAGAATTTTTTATCTAATTCGTTTTTAAATGCTGCTAAAATTTCAGCAATATTTTGTTCTGCCATTTTATTGGAGTTTAATTTTTAAATTCAAAAATTTAATTTGTTTGCGCTAATATAAAATTCTTTTTGTAATAAATGGTATTTCTGCTTTTAATTTTTTTTACTGCTGTGAAATAGATATTTGAGCAATTCAATTGAACGTATTTATGTACTACACAACAAAATCCAATTATGTAATTGTAATCCCCATTGGGGGTTAAACGGGTGGGATAAAATCGTGCTATAAAGATAGAACCGCTTCGCAGTCAGCAAAAGCAGCCTTTGGTAACTTTAAAATCTTTTAAGGCTTCTAATCATACTGGCGCACTTCCCTCGCTGACATCCTACCACGGCGGCTAAAGCCCGCCGGTACAGCTTTATACCCGCTCTTCCATTCCTAAGTAAGGTACCTTGTTTTTACAAATAGCCACTTTGTATCAGCATATTGGTATTTTGCATTAGCATATCGCCTTGTTGCACGAGCATATTGCCATTCTGTTTTTACATATTGCTTTGTTACACGAGCATATTGGCATTTTGCATTAATATATTGACTTGTTGTACGAGCATATTGGAATTTTGTATTAGCATACTGCCTTGTTGCATTAGCATATTGACACTTTGCACGAGCAAACAGCCGTGTTGCTTTTACAAACAGGCGTATTGCAAGACGAAAAGGGGAGTAGGGATCATAAAAGAAGCGCGTATACGTAACAATTGGCATGATTTTTTTGTCAGACCTATTGCGTTTTATAATTATACCTATTATATTTGTAGCATTCTTACCCAATACAATTAGGCACTCCTGTTACGATTAAGGCAAGCTTTTCCTTTATTTATTAACCTTTTAAATACCTTTGGTTTATGGCTTCTAACAGAGAAAGCTCTTTTGGCGCACGGCTGCTGCGTGCCCAACAATTGGGAAGTTACATCAGTAATTTTCAAAATTATGCCCCACCGCGTATGGAAGAAAGTGTTTCCGGCTACAGCGAGTTGTTGAATCAGATTGTTCTGGTAAATACCGAGGAAGCACAGCTACGGCAACAGTACAATACGGCGGTGACCAACCGCATAAATGCCTTCCGCAAGGACGAGGCGAGTGTCATCAAAATATTGCCGCTTATCCGGGGGCAAATATTGGCGCAGTATGGTAAAAACAGTATTGAGTTTAATCAAATAGACCGGATCATTACCAACATACGCGATACCCGCATTACGATTAAACCGGCTACGGAAAGCACCCCAGAACTTAAAATATCCCAATCGGAACAATCCTACGGCTCTCTGACGCAATACTTTAATGAGCTGGTGACTAACCTGGCGCAATTGCCGGGTTATAGTCCAAGTAATCCAGCCCTACAGATCGCGCAGCTCCATGACTTTGCCGCACAGATCAATCAAATGAATATAGAGGCAGCTCTTCGTTTCCAACTGCTACGCGACAGCCGCAATCGCCGCCGCACCAACTACAAGGAACTCAAAGAGCGCACCTTACGGATCAAATCTTACAGCAAAGCGAATTATGGCATCAACGCATCGGAATATACGCTGATAAAAGGCTTGCAGATATGAGAAGGGGAGGATGGGCAGATGAGAAAATAGGAGGATGGGACGAAAAACAGGTTTGAAAATCTTTAAGCGTTTTGAAGCCTTCTCTCATAAGCAGGTAAACAAATGAATGAAGCATGACAGACCGGATAAACAAGACGAACCGAATGTTGTAAATTTCTGATTTACAACATCTTCCATCCTGCAAATCCTGTAATCTTATCTGAATAGCGGCGGACAAAGTCCGCCGCTATTGTTAGTTACGCCTCCTCCAAAAACGGATACCGATAATCGGTCGGCGAAACGAAATTTTCTTTAATCGTGCGCGGCGATACCCAACGGATGAGATTGAGCAGTGAACCCGCTTTGTCATTCGTACCGGAGCCACGTGCGCCACCGAAGGGCTGCTGCCCAACGACGGCTCCTGTTGGTTTGTCATTGATATAAAAATTACCTGCCGAGTGCCGGAGTTTTTCGGTTGCCAGCACAATGGCGGCGCGGTCTTTCGCAAAAATAGCACCCGTCAGCGCATACGGCGAGGTTTTATCCACCGTTTCTAAAATTTGCTCAAAATCCTTGCCTTCATAGACATAAATCGTGAGTACTGGACCAAAAATCTCTTCACACATCGTGCGATAATTGGGGTCTTTGGTGAGAATAACGGTGGGTTCTATAAAATAGCCCTTCGATTTATCAAAATTGCCGCCAACTACAATTTCGAGTTCTGGATTTTCTTTTGCCTCTGTGATGTAGCTGGAAATTTTATCAAAAGAGCGCTCGTCAATCACGGCGTTTATAAAATTGGTAAAATCTTCGGGCGAACCCATTTTGAAAGAAGATACTTGTTCCACCAGCGTTTTACGAACAGAATCCCATATTTCATTGGGAATATAAGCCCGCGAAGCTGCCGAACACTTTTGCCCTTGAAACTCAAATGCACCCCGCGCCAACGCCGTTGCGACCGCCGCTGGATTAGCCGAAGGATGCGCGACTACAAAATCTTTGCCGCCCGTTTCGCCCACGACGCGCGGGTACGAGCGATAGTTAGAAATATTATTTCCAATGGTTGCCCACAATTTTTGAAAAACGGCGGTACTGCCCGTGAAATGCAAACCACCAAAATCGGTATGATTGAAAATCACATCGCCAGCCGTTTGCCCATCTACAAAAACCAAGTTAATCACGCCATCGGGTAAGCCCGCTTCTTCCAAAATATCCATAATCACGGCTGCCGAATAAATCTGCGTTTCTGCTGGTTTCCAGACAACTGTGTTGCCCATCAATGCAGGCGCGGCGGGCAGATTTCCACCAATAGAAGTAAAATTAAATGGCGTTAAAGCAAAAATAAAACCTTCTAATGCTCTGTATTCCAAACGATTCCACGTCTGTGCCGGACTGTACGGTTGCTGGCTATAAATCTGCGCCATGTATTCCACATTGAACCGATAGAAATCACACAACTCTGCAACCGCATCAATTTCGGATTGAAACGCATTTTTAGATTGCCCCAACATCGTAGCAGCATTCATTTTTTGACGGTACGGACCTGCCAATAAATCAGCGGCTTTTAAAAAAATGGCGGCGCGTTCCTGCCAAGGCATATTTTCCCAAGTCGGTTTCGCTTGCATCGCCGCGTCAATCGCTTGCTGCACGTGCTCGGCAGTCGCTTTGGAGTAATAACCCAAAGTGTGGGAAATATCATGCGGCGGATGAATGCGCACTTTCTCGTCTGTGACTACGTGCTTGCCGCCAATGTGCATCGGTATGGTTATTTCCTTTGATTTGAATTCAGCGAGGGTGGCTTTGAGTGTTGCCTTTTCGGGAGAACCCGGCGCGTAGTTTAAAACGGGTTCGTTGATTGGTTTGGGTAGTTGAAAAAAAGCGTTTGCCATTGATGTTGATATTATGATATTTGGATATTTATTCACGCAAAAACACGATTATATTCATTTTACGCGCGCTTATAACGCAATTGGAACGCGGATGACGCGGATTGAGCGGATGACGCGGATTTTATTTTTCGCCTAATTCCATTCACTCAGAGCCAGTAAAGTTTGAATTGAGAAGTAATTTACAATTCAAATCCGTGTTTTAAGTAATATTAAATTTAAACAAAAATCCGCGAAAATTCGCCTAATCCGCGTTCCAATTATGGATGTGAGTGCGGGTAACAAAATTCATAAAATAATCTCTTTCGGTAAAAAAGGTGCTGCATTGCCACCGCCTTTTATAATTTCTCTTACAATGGTAGAACTAATATGTGAATAACTCGGCTGACTGATAAAAAAAACGGTTTCAATGCCTTCGCCAATGATATTATTCAATTGAGAAATCGTTTTTTCATAATCAAAATCAGAGGCATTGCGCAAGCCGCGAATCAAGTAATTAGCTCCAATTCTTAGACAATAATGCGCCGTCAAATATTCAAAATGGTCTACTACTATCTTGGGTTCGTTTGAAAATACTGCTTTGAGCCATTCCAAACGCTGCTCTAAGCCAAACAAATATTGCTTCTGTGAATTCACACCGATGGCGACGTACACTTTATCAAATAGCGGCACGGCACGCTTCACAAGGTCTACGTGACCAATCGTAATGGGGTCGAAAGAGCCGGGAAAAACTGCGATTTTCATTTACAAAGTTCAATTTGAGTTGCACAGGCAAAAGTAGCAGAAAAAGCGACAAGCTACAAAATAAGAAGGGACAAGAAAAAATGGTGTTTGACTTTGAAGGAAAGGCAATTTCATGTTCTGCAATTTAAGTGACCAGCTTTGTACTTTTTGATAGGAATCCGAGTTATAAATTGAAAAAAATCAAATCGAGCGTTACTATCGGGTTTTTTAGCATTGTTAAAAAGAAGTGCTTTTGATGTTTTGGCGCAGATTTGTTTTATTTTTGCCGATATTCAGAAGATAGATAATAGACATTAGATTGTAGATATCAGACTGTTCATTATCCATTAGTTGTTTAACCTCTAAAGTCTAATATCTAATGTCTAACATCTTAAAAAATAACAAATCAAGCAACCAATCTCATCGCTCTTTTTGAAGGCCTAAAACACCACTATTCAAATTGTAATTTTTTTGATACTTATTGTAAATACTGCGTCTCACGTAGAGACCTTTAGTGGGTGTACAACAATTTATAAGCTGTGTTCATTTCAAAAAACAATTAATTACATGAATTCTTTACGCATTGGCTTGCTTATTCTGGCGGCTCAAGTACTGGGCTTTTCGCAAATTTTTGCACAAATCAAAGGTTTATTTGAAAAAGAAGCACCGATTTTCAATGCTTCCGTAGTGCCGACGATGGAAGATGGGACGGTTTTGCTGGTTTTCCATTTCACCCACAGCAAAGCGACTTCGATTGAGACTTCGCTCTGGTTGCGCGACGAAGGGACGAGTTTGGGCAGTACGGGTACAGCGACTTTATTGAGAGGATTGAAAGAAATTGGCAATCGTCAACAGGATACTTTAGTGGTAAAAGGCTTGGTGCCACAGCATTTCTACACATTTGGCTTGGATTATCGCACGGCGGGTTTTATGTCTTCTAAATTTACGGCTGCCAATTTAAAAAGTGGTTTTCGGTATGAAGGCGTGATCAAAAAAGACGTTTTAATCAAAGAAGAAAGTCGCGAAATGGAAACTACGCCTTGTGAGAATCCCGATATTTTTGTACAAGTAGAATCCAATGGTTATTGTTCGGACGACCGTCCTGCTGTGCAAGTGCAGTGTACGAATTGCCAGGGTAGAAACTGGGAATTCAATGTGCAATTGCGCCTCGAATCTGGCGCTTGGGAATCCCTTCGGGCGGATGGCAAAAGTCAATCTGCGGCTGGAAATGGAATGCGCGTAGAGCCTTTGTGCACCGTGCAGCCGGGTACGTATTATGTGCGTGTGTTGGCGCGGGATGCTAATTGTCCCAATCCGATTGTGCATAATGTAGGAACGCCCGTGGTGATTCGCAGTGCAAATAATAATGCTACAAAGCAAGTCGCTACTACCAATTCAAAAGAAAGAGAAACGATTTCATTGCCAGATACGTGCGTCGTGCGCACCAAAGCCATCGTCACGAACAACGCTATAAAAGGCACGATAGAACTGACCGCGAACTCTCCTTGTGGCAATTTTCATCCTTACACGGAAGTGAATTATGTGCATCCGGGTTATCGGGATGTGGTGAGCAAGCCGATTCAGTTGACCGCTGGTACTGCCGTTCCGTTTGAAATTACGTTGGATAGCCGCGACCTTTCCAGAGGCATTCACACCCTGCAACTCATCACGTACATCAGTCCAGAAGCCAATGCAGAGGGCATTCCGATGAGCGCGTATTGGATAAAAGCGACGAATGCAAAGACAACTGATGCAGAGCCAGTGGCTGTAAAAGAATCTACCTCGCAGGAAACATTGGTCAAACAAGATGCCTCTAAACCATACGAAACCGCACAGCAAGTCGTAGCCGATGCGAATGAATTGGGCAATGAAATGGACGAAGTAACGGTGCGCGCGACCGACCCGAATTGTAATCAAATTCAGGATTTACGCATGGTTTATTTTTCGAATCAATCCGACCGACCGCTTTATATCTCTTGGATGAATCCGCGCTGTTGTCAGGAAGACGGCTGCAAATACACGGTTTGGGCAGGTCCTGACCCCGACCACTTGCGCATTTTGGTGGAAGGCAGCAAGCGGGGTACGTTTATCAAAGAATTGGTACAGGAATTAATCACGACAGATACTTACCTTGAAATCGGCGTAAAAACCTCGAATGGCACGCGCAAAGCGGCTTACGTGATTGGCGAAGGTGCGAAGTATGGAATCGAAGAAATTTTGACGTATCGCGACCGATTGAATCCACAAAAAGTTGACCCGATTGTAGTGGAAGTCGAAGTGCCTGCGCAAAGCCAGCCCATTGCCACCACGAATGAAGCCGCTGTAAAACAGGAGATTACAAAACCTTCTACTGGAATGGTCGGTGGCGATTTGGCAGCACGAGGCGTGACGACCCCAGCCGTTTTATATCAAAAACCACAAATTGCAATTGTAGATTTCAAACCTTGCAAATATGCACGCGAAACATTAGTCGTCGCCAATCGCCCTGCAAAAGAAGGCGAACAAGTCAAAATTCAATACGATTTTTCAGATAAAGATTATCGCTATACTTTGTATTTGCAGCCACAAAATTCAACGGAATGGGTCATCGCACCCGGCACAAAGGAAATGCAAGAAAACCCAATATTCGACTTAAAAGTTACGTCTTTCCACGCCGGTAAATATGTAATTTTAGTAAAAAAAGCAGAAGCAACATGGGGTTGTCTGGCGCAGCCGATAGAGCAGCCGATTGATATTCAAGTGGTTAAGAGGTAGCGGGATAAAGGTAGAGGGTAGATGGACGCGCTTGGTTCGACATTATACTCAAGAAAGTCTCCCGCAGATTTCGCGGATTGCGCAGATTATTTTACGCTTATTTACATTATCTGCACATTTTCCACAATCAAATAAATCTGCGGGAGTATAAATTCATCCAAACAAATACAGCATGACAAAACTTTTAAGGCACTGCAACCATCTCATCTTCCTATCCTCCTATTCTCCCATCCTCCATTTAAAATTTCATAACTTACTAATAATACTACTTCTACAAATACCAATTTTCACAATCGCCCAAGAAGCCAACGTCAAAGGTCGCATCCTCGCCGCCGACACGCGCGCACCCGTAGAAGGCGTAAACGTATGGGTGAAAGGCACAAACAAAACTGACATTACCAATAGCAACGGCGAGTACGAAATCCGCGTGCGGCAGAGTTTTTTCAATTTTGGCGCTTCGATGGACTCGCTGGTGTACACGCACGCAGCTTTCGCTACGAAACGCATGGCTATTACCGACCGCAGCCGAATTGATTTAGTGATGGAGCCGCTGGTGGCGCAATTGCGAGAAGCAGTGGTGACCGGTTCCGCTATTGGGCGACCGCCAGAATTGCTGAGTTATTCGGTAGGGTATGTGAAAGGTGAAATTTTAAATCTTGTACCATCGCATAATATTGGTTCTGGTTTGCAAGGAAAAATTGCAGGTGTACGCGTCAACTCCGTTGGTGGACAGCCAGGGCAAAGCACGTTTTTTGACATTCGAGGTTCTATTTCGATTGCAAATGGACAGCAACCCTTGATTATCGTAGATGGTATTTATTTGAATAGCAACAATTTAACCGATTTAAATCCAGAAGATATCGAGAAAATAGAGGTTTTGAAAGGCTCGGCGGGTGCGTCGTTGTATGGTTCGCAAGCGGCAAACGGAGTGATTCAAATATTTACCAAACGCGGCGGAGACTTGGAATTCGACGAGACGCGCATTACTTACCGCAACGAAATCGGCTTCTCCGAAGCAACCAAAAGATATGATGTCAACACCTTTACAAACCGAGCAATTTTAAAACCCGAAGGTCCGCAGCCCTTGCTCGGCGACCCAACAGCTGAGGATAAATTCACAACCCCATTGCCCAATTTGCAGGATTATCAAGAAAGTATTTTGTTTAAAAATGGCACGTTTCAATCGCACTCATTGAGTATACAGGGCAAAGCCGACCAGACGAATTTCCTCGCTTCCGCAGAACGCTTGCGCGACGAGGGCATTTTGCAAAATAACGACGGCTACACGCGCCACGCTTTCCGTTTGAATGCCGACCATCGCGTGAGTGATAGGTTAGATTTACAAATAAGTACGATGTATTCCGCTTCTAATCAGGATTTTATAGAACCAAATGGTACAAATAATTATATCGCTGGTACGCTGTTTATTACGCCAATTTATGATTTGAATACAGTGAATGAGGAAAACGGCACTCCCTACAATTGGAATATTGACAGCACGGGTTTGAATATTCCAAATCCATTATACGACCGTTTCAACACGAAGCAAACCGTGAATCGAACGCGCTTGCTGGGCAATTTTACCCTCCATTATTATGCCAAAGATTGGCTCACACTCAGCTATGATGCGACGCTCGACCGCTCCACAAACGCTTATGAACACTTTATTGAAAAAGATTATTTGAGTACGACGATTCCGAGTATTTTTGGAGCGCAAGTCACCAAAGGTGTTCAAAATAGCGGCGGTGGCGGCATTTATCGGAGCAATCGCATTGGCAATTATTTTACTTCCCAAGTAAACATTACTATTCAAAAGAATTTTGGTGGATTCCGTACAGCCGTTCGCGCCAGCGGTTTATACGAAGATTTGACTTCCCAATTTAATAGTGCTATCGGTGAGA
Source organism: uncultured Saprospiraceae bacterium (assembly GCA_964549655.1). Lineage (GTDB taxonomy): Bacteria > Bacteroidota > Bacteroidia > Chitinophagales > Saprospiraceae > JADJNW01. The sequence goes on along the minus strand of CAZJXN010000008.1, from coordinate 49,696 downwards.
ACTTAGCAGTGACGGGCATTCATTCACTTGATAATGCGCGGAGTAATATTTTTATTTCTTCCGAAGCGCAGGAAGTCGTGGGTTACAGCGGCTTTTTAATTGCAGATTTGGATTACAATAATAAATATATTTTCAGTGGTTTGTTTCGGCGGGAAGGCTCGTCGTTATTTGGAAATGATAATCGTTGGACAAGTTATTATCGCTTGAGCGGAGCTTGTCGTATTACTGAAGATATTAATTTGAAATTTCTTAATGAATTGAAACTGCGGGCTTCCATTGGTACTTCCGGGCTGCGACCGAGGTACGAGCAACGTTTTGAAACATTTGAACTCATAAATGGAGTCACTTCTAAAAATACACTTGGCAATGAAATGTTACAACCGGCACTTTCCACAGAAACCGAAGTGGGCGTGAATATGACCTTGTGGAAGGGTTTTGAATTGGAAGTCAATTATGTTCAAATTGTAACCGAAAATCAAATTCTATTCGCGCCGCTCTCTGGTGCTGCGGGTTTCAAAGGGCAATGGCGCAATGCGGGAACGGTGGAAGCGACGGGTTATGAAGCGGCTTTGAATATTGATTTTAAACGATTGTTGAACCTGAAACTCGAAGGTTTTCGTTGGAATGTGTTGACTACTTTTGATAGGGTAGAGCAGGTGATAACCAAATTAGACGTGCCGTCTTACGTGACCGGTCCCGGTTTGCAACAATCTTCTTTGTTTTTAATCGAAGTGGGAAAGCCCCTGGGTACGATGGTCGGCGAAGTTTTTGCAACAACACAAGATGAATTGGAAAACCAAGAAGGGATTGACCCGGATGAGTATACCTTGAATTCGGTTGGCTACATGGTGCGCAAAGACGAGTTGGGAACGCCCGAAGAGCGACCGTTTAAACTAAAAGATGCCAATTTCAATCCACTCGTGCAGCCGATTGGCGACATCAATCCTGATTTTAGAATGGGTTTTGCAAATTTTATTGGATATAAAGGTTTTCAAATTTATACTTTATTTGATTGGAAAAAAGGCGGCGATATTTACAATCGGACTAAACAATCGCTCTACCGCGATGCGCGCGACGGCGATGTTGCAAAATACCCCGACGTGTCGGCAGGTTTTTTTGGCGGTGAAGGATTGTATAATATGCTGGTTGTCAATAATTATTTTGTAGAAGACGGCTCGTTTTTCATGCTGCGCGAAGCGTCCATTTCTTACACTTTTACCAAGTTAGCCAATATTGCACAAAGTTTAAAATTGAGTGTAATTGGTCGCAATTTATTTACAAAAACGAAATATTCTGGTTTCAATCCTGATGTAACGAGCGCTCCACGCGACGAAAACGCACTGACCAATCGCTATCAAAACGCTCGTGGCAGCGACCTTTACACGCCCAATGGCGACCCTTCTATCTTTTACGTGGATTCATTTAATTATCCATTAGTGAGGACTGTAACATTTAGTTTGCAAGTCGCTTTTTGAGATGCCAGATTTATAGATGCCAGATGCCAGACAGGGAACACTTGAACACTTGAACACAATTATTAAATACATGAATGCAATCAAGATAATTCTTTTGTTTTTAATTACATCATCCATTGGTTGTAAAGATTTTGCCACCGAAAACCTCAATAACCCTGACCGAAATAAAGTATTATCAAGCGGTTCGGATTTAATGCCTGTGCTGCAAAACGGCTACGTATCATGGTGGCAAGGCGTACACGGCGCACATCCGGCAATTGCACTTTCCGTTGCGGCGGATGCGTACAGTCTTTCTCGGAGTGATTTTGGCGCGCAACGCTTTGGTTTTGAACCGCGTACCTTTTATAACAATCGCTCAAACGAAGACCCGGATTATAAAAAAATCGTAGCAATTCCTTGGTACGGTTGCCTCTCAGCAGTGTCAAGTGCGAATGACGTACTTTTTGCGTTGGATAATGGCGTTTCGTTGGACAAAGGTGGTGCACAAGACCAAGCGATTCGGGCGGCGGCGCACTTTTTACGCGGCGTAAGTTGGGGTTACATCGGTTTGATTTTTGACCAAGGTTTAATTGTAAAAGATTCAACAGACATTACACAAACAATTCCTTTTTCGACTTATAAAGAAACGATTTTAGCCGCAGAAGCAGAACTAAATGAAGCCATTACAATTACAGAGTCAATTGGAATGAATTTTTTGCATATTTATTTTAATGGGGTAAGATTAGATGGCAATCAATTTAAACAATTAAGCCATTCGTATGCAGCTCGATTTTTAGCACAAATGCCGCGCACCGAAGCGGAAAACAGGGAAGTGGATTGGAACAAAGTACTCGCACACGCCGAAAAAGGGTTGAATTTTAATTTTGCACCCATTGCAGATGGTAAATTTTGGACGAGTTATCATCAATATGTTTTTGCAGAAACCGGGCAGGGACCGCTCTGGGCGCGGGTTGACCAACGATTAATTGCAGCACTCGACCCGAATCAACCGGCTCGTTATCCTGAAGTTTCCAAAGGCGACCCGCCGCTCGAAAAGCCAATGGCAACGCCGATAGATGCGCGATTAAACTCCGATTTTGTATTTTTGCCTAATAATAATTTTCCTGTCGAACGCGGTGAATGGCACTTCTCTCATTACAAACATAATAGAAATATTAAAGATATAACGTTTGCCGGTAATGATTTTTCCGACGGACCAATGCCCGCGTTTCGAGCGGTAGATAATGATTTATTAAAAGCAGAAGCCTTATTACGTTTGAATAGAAAAAGTGAAGCAGTCAATGTAATAAATGCCGGAACGCGCTTGATGCGTGGAACGCTCCCGCCCGTGAGTGCCGGAGCGAGTGGTGCCGTGGTTTTAAAAGCAATTTGGTATGAACGTGCAATTGAATTGTTGAGCACTGCGCCGATGAGTCTTTGGTTTGACCGGCGTAGAAATGGCGAACGTTTAGAATATGACCGATTGGACGCTTTAGGCGGTTTGCAAATTGGCACACCTGCACACTTGCCTGTACCTGCGGAAGAACTGCGTATTCGCATTGAAAAGCCTTATAATTTTGGTGGAGAACGCGACCCAACAGGGATTGTAAAATTTTAGTGGAAATATTGAAAAATCCATTTAATTTAGCTTTAGCTAATAGCTGTGGCGCATTTCCAAAAAATGTGCCGCATCTTATCAAGAGAAAAAATAAATCACTTTTTTAAAATGAATATTTATTATTTAACAGTTAAATTTAAAGCGATGTTATTAACCAATTTACACAAAATTGGTAGTCTGTTGGTTGTCATTCTTTTATGCAGCAACACTCCAAATTATCTATATGCTCAAACTTATTACCAACAAGGCTACCAATCTACGCGCGCTTTACCAGGCGATAGTGTACAATCTGTATTACAACGATTAGCTCGAACCAATGTGAATATGGTTGCCTATATTCCAGAAACAGGACGACTTTGCTTGAATAATCCCAGCGAAAGCACACTGGATGCAGGATTAATCAATCGTTTACAAGATGCTTTTTATTATGATATTCATTTACTTTGTAAATTTTATGGCGAAAAATATTTAGCAGATTGGCGCGTAATTGTAGCAAAAGCGTCGCGTGAAACGTGCTGGGGAACTTCCTATTTATGCAATCGGGCAAATAATTATTTTGGCATTCGGCAGCGCAATAAACCGTGGGCTTGTGCTTCTTTTTCGTACTGCGAGGTAGTGCTACGACCCGACCCGGAAGTCACGGAATTCGTGGTGTTCCCCAATTTTGAAGCCTCGCTTTGGATGTTTATTCACACCATTTATAGCCCGCATTTTTTGGAGCGGCTACCTGATATGGGCGCACGCGTTTGGAATGCCATTCAAGCAGAGCGACAGTACGGCGTACATTATTGGCAACTCATGGATTACGGCGTTCCTTACACCCGCCAACTCAATTATTACATTTATAATTACGAGGAATTATTATACACTTGGAGTGAGCATCCGATTAATAACTTGTGTATCAATTGCTCTCGACAAACAGACCGCGATTGGGTGCTGAAAGTGTATAATACATCATTACGAGCACGCATTTAGTTTAGACACAAAGCGTCCTACGGCTCCGAGCCGTAGGACGCTTTGTGCATCATCGTTCAGACAGCAACTTGAACGAATCCAAAAATTTATCGGCTGCAAAATTTAGGCTTTTCTCTTTGCGCGTGACGGTTTGGAGCGCGTAATATCGCCGACCGACCACACAGGCTTTGGTTTTAATAATTGCTTGTCCATTCAGATAATCAATGCGCCACACTTTGCCGGGGTAGTCTTTATAATTCCAATTATTAGCATATAATAATTCGCCATGCACACTACTTGTAGCAGTATCCATCGTTTCTTTAAAAAAATCAGGCAGCAAATCGGTAGAATCCGAATGAATCGCACCCGCCGGATAATCGCAATAACTCAACATATACAGCACATTATCCGCATCCGCTTCTTTAGGTTGGTAAAAAAAAGTATGATATGCCAAGGTACCAATAGCCGTCTCGATTGAATCTACTTTCTTCGTCATGTCACCAAGCGTAAGAATACTGAACTTCCCATCATAAGAATTGAAATCGCGCCAGTTTTTCCAATCGCCGCGCAGGTCCAATTTTATACCAACTGGAATCGTATCTAATGAACTGGCAAATAACGAAATATGAAATGTAAAATAAGAGATAAGAAAAAATAAAATAACTTTCACGTTTTGATAGACTATAGATATTAGACAATAGACTTTAGACTTGAAAAATTAGCCTGGAGCCTTTATAAATATTTATAATAGAGCATTTTGTAAACGAAAAAGTTGTATGAAAAATTGTAGTGCAGGCTTTAGCCTGTACACGTAGCTCGACCTTTAGGTTGAGCTGTAATTATATCTAAATATTTTAAACACTTAATTCTACTGCGCAGCTAAAAAAAACTGCAAGCCCACCTGAAAGCGTAAAAACTGCTGTTTGCTATCGGCATCTTCCAATTGTCTGCCTTCATATTTGAAAATGCCTTCCAACGCAACGGTCGGAGTCAAAAATAAATCAGCACCTAAGCCGCCCGTCAAATTAAAATTAAAAAAGCCTGATTCATCTGCCTTATCCGCAAATTGAAAGCGTGTACCGAACCCCGCCGTGGCAAAGGGTTGAAGATTTGCGCCTAAAGTCCCAAAATAATAACGAGCAAACGGCTGCGACTCAAATATTGCATTTTGATTGGCGAAAGCCAGCAAAAGTCCGCTGCCCAGTACCAATCTATCTTTGACAAAAAAGCCAAGTGTAGGATTTACAGAAAGATATAAATCATCAGATTCTCCAATATTTGCCCAGCCAGCGTTAGCGGTCAGACCAATAAGTTTTGCTCCTTTTCCAATTGCTATTGCTGTATTTTCTGTTTTTGTAGCGGGTAGAAAAAATTGTAAACCCGCATCATAAAGCAGACTTTTTTGGTCATCTATTTCATCAAAATCATATCGAACTTGCAAAATTCCTTCAATGGCAGTATTTGTATTTAAAAAATAATTATGTCCGATGCCGCCGTAAAGCGAGTGGTAATTATACTTTATTTCTAACTGGCCACTGTCAAATTCACTTCGATTATAACTATATCCGAGCGTAGCAAACCACGACCACGGCTTATTTTGTCGAATATAATATCGGAGAAAAGGCAATGCGCTGAAAAAAGAAGTATTTCCAAGCGTACCTAAATCGGCATAATAGTAAGAAAAACCCGCACCAATCAAGAAGCCATCGGCTACAAAATAACCAAGCGAAGGCGCAAAAAAAGCACTAATCTGGTCACTTTCTGCTCCCAAGTTTTTATCAACAGATGCAACGCCATTTAAAATTAAGCTACCGCGTTCGGTTTGACTGAATGAAAAAGTAGTAAAAATGAATAAAATTAGGAAGGCAAGTAAAGATGTTTTCATGGAATTATAATTTTTTATTCGGCTGCGAAGTTAAGCAATCCAGTACATCTAAAGTGATATTTTAAAGTTAAATAACATTTGATTTTCAATTTTTTACAACTGGCTTGCTGCCGACCGCCTACTGAAAACTGCCTACTCCGTCAAGGAATATTCAGCAATTTATGCGTCTGCAAGCTCATTCGCCATTGTGGGTTTTGTAGGCAATACTGTAAAGTCAACTGTGTATTTAATTCACCTTGCGCACCATCCATTGGTTGTAAATAGAAGTTTTGAAAATCGAGATGTTCGTACAATTCCGGTGCTGCACCAACTTGTGGAAAAACGAGTTTTAATTCATGTCCTTTTGTAATCGCTAACTCCGTACCGGCTTTCGGGCTTACGCAAATCCAATCCAAACCATCAGGTGCTTCCACCGTGCCATTCGTCTCCACCGCTATCTCAAAACCTTGATTATGAAGGGCTTCTATCAATTTTTCATCTAATTGCAAAAGCGGTTCGCCACCAGTACACACCACGTAAGGCTTCCCAATCATTCTGGTAGGATTCCAAAGCGAAGCGACTTTTGCAGCCAATTCGGTAGCTGAATAACGCCCCCCATTTTCGCCATCCATCCCCCAAAAATCGGTATCACAAAACTGACAAATCGCTTTCGGACGGTCTCGCTCGCGCCCCGTCCACAAATTACAGCCCGTAAAACGACAAAACACCGCCGGACGACCCGTATGCGCTCCCTCGCCTTGCAGCGTATAAAAAATTTCTTTTACTTTATAAGTTGTGTTCAAATGTTCATGTGTTTTTGTGCGTATATCAACACTATTTCTTTTCCTTCCTTTACATCATTTCGGCGCATAAAGTTCGTTTCTACCTTTAATTCTCCAATCTTCCTATCCTCCTCCTATTTATTATAAGGGAATTCATTAATCCAATTAAAACCGCGATTGACGAGTAAGAATTGTCGCACATCTTTACGGCGTAGTTGTATAGAAAGGGTATCCGCTAATAATTTTCCATTTAAAAATAAAGTGCTATCGCGTTGTTGATACGTAAATTTATATTTATTAACGGTATCACTTGGCATATAAATGGTTATTAATTTAGTAATTGTATCCGGTTCAAAAACATAATTATAACGAAAATCTGTCATCGTCTTCACCGTCGCAAAATTGGGATAATCTACGATGAGATGTTTCCAACGAGCCGAATCAGTGAGTGCCGGAGCGAGCGTGTCGCCATTGCGCACGTAGGTTTCTACCTCGTATATGCCGTACAACGGCGGCTTAGGTCGTTGGTCGCCCCATTTTTTTTGCGCCTCCAGACTACCGGAAATATTTGCATATAAAATGTAACCAATAAATAATATTTTTAAAACTAAAACCGCTTTGCGAAGCCGTTAGTTTTGAATCGGTAGACTTAAATTAACAGATTCCGTCGGTTTATTTAAAAACAAGAATTTGATGACCCGATTCATATCCGGCAATAGTAAAAAAAATGCCATGAGTAGTAAATGAGTGGAGTACAGTTTGACGGGCACATCAAAACAAAAGTTAATAATTGCCACATTTGTCATCGTGCCGATAAGCACTAAGGAACCCGCTGTCACCGTGCGTCTGAAAAGTAACAACAAGCCGCCGAGTACTTCTGCCCCACCTATAAAAATGTTGTAGCCATACGAATAGCCCATGTACCGCCACACCAAGCCCATGGGAGAAGCCTCGCCGACCGGACTCAACAAGTCATTTAAGTCGGGAAATGGAAATTGGGTTTTAAAAACTTTGGCAAATCCATAACTCAACATCGCAGTCGCTAAATAATATCGAATAAAAGTGCGAAACCAGAAATGTAATATATCATAGTTCACCCGTTTGCGTTTCAATACCGACCAAAGTAGGCTGATAAAGAGTGTTAAATTTATGTAAATAAAGACCTGCACATAGTTGAAAGTCGTGTCGCCACTGCCGTTGGGCAAAGTCGTGATGTCGTAAGGAATTTGTAAAATATACTTGCCAACCCATTGCACAGGCGAGAGCCACAGCTTCGCGTACGCCTGACTCATTACATAATTCGTATCAAAAATATCAATCGGAAATGGAAATACATAGATTACAAAATACACCGCTACAAAGCGAAATGCAAACTTTTGCCACCTACTCCATGCTCTGTCACGACCATCCATAATTTCCATGTACTACCAGTTTTAGGAGCACTAAATTAGCTAAAAAGAGAGAATTGCAAAGCGCGAGGAAAAGATTTTATAACAAATTAGAAGTCGGAAGCGGGAAGCCGGAAATTACTTAAATACCAAGAAGTATTCGATTAAATATACGTTTTGAAGAAATAAAATAGCATTAATTTTTATAATACGGGGATTCCATTATTCATTATTATTTTCCAAGTATTTCTTTACTAATAATTTCGCTCTCGCTTCGCCCTCATCCGTCAGCGTCACCGATTTACTGCTTGGGCTATCCTGTATCAAGTCTTTTACCGCCAGCACCTGCAATATGCCGTGGTCATAACCCTTCCAACTACGCAGCCACGTTTTGTCAAAACCACTCATGCCTTCCTCCCAGCCGTTGAGAAAGAGCAAAAGGAGCGTGAGGTCTTCGCGGATTTGGGCGAGGTCTTCGGGTGGAGGTAGGTTTTCAGGCACAGGGAATTATCATTTAGAAAATTAAACACGTTCTTTCCAGCACTTCAATCACTTGAGTAATTGAACATTACATAATAAGCTTTATTGATTCAAAATAGCACTTTTCTTCTTATTCGCAATATCAAATTATTTATATCTTTCAAATACTTTCAGCTTGCCTTTATTACAACCTGCTATAAATAAAATATTACCAGCTTTTGCCTGAATTTTTACCAAACTTCTACCTTCACCATCTACTAAAAATCCGGTTTTTGTGACAGGCATTGGCGTAAAATTTCCTTTCCCATCGCCTTGTAAAATCCAACCTTTAGAGGCATCATACGCGCCTGTCTGTACTTCCGGCGCGAAGGAATTACCTACTGCAAGAATGTCCAAATGCCCGTCGTTGTTGGCATCTTCGCTTAAAATAGCGTTCATCGGAGCGATTTGCGCCAGATTGGGTAAAGCGCGTACCACGAATTTTCCACTGCCTTGATTTTCAATATAGCAGCTTCGCATTTCGGTTGCTTTCAAATGCAAAACGCCTTGTAACTCTCCTTTTGTAAAAATATCATGAAATTCTTTTTTGCCATAATCAGCATATAATAAAAATCGCTTTTTTAAGGATGGAATTTGAGCAACAAGCGCGTCACGTGCGTGCGTAGGATGTTCCTTACCTTGAATGTAACGGCAGAGAATGGGGTCAATGGAACCATTTTTATCATAATCTTTGGCGTATAAGCAAACGGGTTCTTGCTCCGTAGCTTTAAAACGGGAGTTCAAACCTGAATTTCCAGCTACAAAATCTACGTCACCATCTTTGTCAAAATCCGCAGCCGACAAGGCATTCCACCAACCGGAAGGCGCAATTAGAGTACCAGTTTTGAAATTTCCTTGTTCATTTTTTAATAATTGTACCGGCATAAATTCTCCAGCCAATATTAAATCTTGCCAGCCATCACCGTCCGTGTCCGCCCAAACGGCAGCCGTTATCATTCCAATATTTTGCAAAGAAACTGGTGTAATATCTTTAAAAATTCCATTATTGTTTTGTAATAAATAACTTCTGGGTGAAATTGGATAGGCACGCGGTGTGACCCGTCCACCTACAAATAAATCAAGATCACCATCTCTATCAAAATCATTCGCCACTACACAACTTCCGCTGGAAATGGTGGGAGGAAGCGCTTTGGAATTAACGGAAAATCGTCCTTTCCCATCATTCAAATACAAACAATCCTGATATTTATTATCTTCGTTATCAAACTCATATCCACCGTGTACGACATACAAATCTAAATCTTTATCGCCATCCGCATCAAAAAATAGTGCCGCTGTTTCTTCGCACAGCGAATCTTTTTTAGGAAAATCCTGCGCTTTAAAATTTCCATTTACTTGTTGTAAAAACAGTTGACTCAATTGCCCAGACGAGCCACCCGCATATAAATCCTCCAAACCATCGCCATTTACATCGCCTACTGCGAGCGGCGGACCATTTAAGGAATAGCGTTGCGGCAGCAAAACTTGATATTTAAAGTCTATAAATTTATTTTCTTTATGTTGCCAATTTAAATTAATTTTATTTGCAACTTCTTCAAAAACAGTTGTTTGTGTAGAAATAATAGGCTGTGTCTTTAAGGAAGCGTCTGATTGTTTTAGCACTAAAGTTTGATTAGCAGCTACGTTTTTAATAACTGATTTTTGCCCGCCTGACCAATGCACAATTACACTATCTACTTTTGTAATATTATTTAATCCAAAATGTAAAACCGGCTCAACGCTAGATAAATAACCCCGGAAAGGCGTAAATTCGGCATATTGCTTCTGATTGGCGTAATAAATCCAAACTTTTGCACCAAAAGCGGCTGGATTCTTTTCAATTCCATTTAGTCTAATCCGTAAAAAATGAGCGTTTGTATTTTCTTTATTTATTAATGTGTTTTTATAAAAGAAAGCTTCATCATCTATATTATTAATCACCACGTCCAAATCACCATCATTATCAAAATCAGCGAAAGCTGCGCCGTTGGAGTAGGAGGGAAGTTTCATCCCCCATTTTTCCGTTACATTTTCAAAAGTTAAATCCTGTTTATTTCGATAAATAAAATTGGATTTCTTTACACCAATGAGTGCGTCAAAGGATTTTTTGAATTTTTCGCGGCGGTCTTCCGTATTGCCAAATGGATTCACGGAAGCATTAAAGGAGGCAAAATCAAGGTCGGTCACATCTTTTTTGTAGCCATTAGTGATCAGTAAATCGCACCAGCCATCGTTGTCAAAGTCAGCAAACAAAGAAGTCCACGACCAATCCGTTGCATAAATACCCGCCATCTGTCCGATTTCTGAAAACGTCCCATTTCCATTGTTGAGTTGCAACATATTGCGTACATACTGCGGTTTGTAACCGAGGTATTCATACATGGAAAAATAATCATAATTGGGGGCGGGAAACATAGATTTCTGACGGCGATTATCATCGGGCATCATGTCAAGTGTAATAAGGTCAGGCAGCGCGTCATTATTGATATCAGCAATATCCACGCCCATGCTGTTGTGGCTTTGGTGTTTTATATAATTATCAATTTTGTTACTAAAAGTGCCATTTTTGTTATTAACCCATAATAGATCATTGGATAGAAAATCATTGGCGCAGTAAATATCGGGGTAGCCGTCCTCGTTAAAATCAGCAGTGCCGATGCCTAAGCCCCAGCCCTCGATACCAATTCCTGCTTCCTTTGTTACATTCGTAAAACGTCCATTATCATTACGATATAATTGGTCATTGCTGTGGGCGCTGCCATCTATATTTTTCGGGCGCACGGTGTTGCGATTATACTCTTCTAAAGCGTTATTTAAAATGTAACAATCCAAATCATGGTCTAAATCATAATCAAAAAAAACAGCTTGCGTAGAATATCTGTGATTTTCTAAACCCATTTCCGCCGCCATTTCCTTAAAAACCGGGATGCCATCTTTTAAACCCTGGTTAATAAAAAATTGATTGGGAGCCGTTTTATTTATATCGGGGTGAATACTACACAAATAAATGTCCAGCCAGCCGTCCGCATTAATATCCACCAGTGCTACGCCCGTCGTCCAATGTGGGGTTTGAATGCCTGATTTTTGTGTAATGTCTTTAAATTTTAAATTACCTGTATTCAAATAAAGTTTACCAGATACTTGATTACCAGCGAAGAACACATCTTGTAAACCATCATTATTAAAATCGCCTACGCCCACGCCGCCGCCGTTGTAGATGTATTCAAATTTCAACACATTTAGAGAATCATTTTCTATAATCGTATTTTTAAAATCAATACCGGTTCGGTTTGCAGAAAGGAGTTGAAATAAAGTTTTTTCCTTTTTGCAACTAAAAATTATAAAAATAATAGATATTAACAGAATAGTTAGATGCCCTTTCATACACAATTATTTAACACATAGTCACATAGTACACATAAGATTTGCTCTTATAATAACCTAAGTGACAAATTAGTCTATTTAAATTTCACTTCCACTTTTAAATTATTTGCGGTCTGTTTTGGTAGAATTAAATAAGCACTATTGCGAATCATTTCTATTTGATAAGAACTTTTTTTACCATTTACGAATACTTCTGCCGATTTTGTTGGAGATAACAAGCGCAATTGACACGTTTTAAAACTGCCTTTAATACTCAATTGTAAATAATTAATTCTTTTATCATAATTATAATCGTATTGAACGGTAGTATTGGAAGCGGGATACGCTATATTTACGCTTGCTTGATTTTGCCCAGCTACCCACCAGCGCGGACTGATTTCAACATCCTGAAAACCAGCACTTTTGTCCACAATACCAGCCAATCCTTCCACCAAGGCACTTACGACTGCCGCTTGCCCCCAGTTATCGGGTACACCATAAGATACCGTACCGTCGGGTTTGTAACAAACGGGCAACGTTCCGTTATGCTTTTTAGTCAAATCATTTAGTCGTTTTAAAATATCGGCTCCGTATATTTCATAACCATGCTGAAAAGCAGCTTTTGCTAATTCGCCCGCTACAATGGTGAGAATTCCGCCATTTACGTACTCGCCGGGCAAAATGCCACCATAATCGGGCTTGTAAAACGGGTAGATACTAAACCATTCTGCAAAGGAGGAGTTTTTCGTTTTTTCTTTTAAATCCAAATAATATTGTATAATCGCCTGCGCCATTTTTTCATCGGGTAAATTTCGATTAATATCATATGGATTCGATAAACTGATCGTATTGGCATGATCCATGTGCAAAAAAGCGGGTTGCGGATCATCTTCTACGAAATGTTTGTAATAATTGCCGTTCCAACATAATGAATTGGTACGAGCCTGAATTAAATCACCTTGTAAATTCCAAACATGGGCTTTATTGGCATCGCCAGTAATTTGATGTAATTTTGCTAATTGCTTACACGCTGCATAAAAACCACTATTGTCGCCGTGCATTACGCCCATATTCGTGGTGTCGGATATCATAAAAATACCGCGTGAGGGGTCGCCATATAATTTTTGCCACTCTGCCACTGGCATAGGCAGCGGCTGAAAGTCCCAGGTATCAATGGTGTAGGCTCTTTTGACGAGTTGATATTTTTTCGACCAGCGCAAGGGATCATTCATTACTGAATATAATCCTTTTTCAAGTGTTGGCAGCCATTTTCGCACCCAAGCGGTGTCGCCCGTGGCTTGCCAGGCAGCATAAGCGCCTTCTACGACCAAGTATTCTACGTCGGCTTCGGCTGGTATGCGGTGCATTTGCCAGGGCGTTTTTTGGTCATCAAACACCACAGCCGTGTATTGAGGAGGAAAAAAATTAAACCGGTTGGCAACGCCATCATTTAGCGGGTAAATGTAATCATAATAAAAACCTTCAGGTGTTTGCTGTTCCATGAAAAATTCGAGAAAACTCGACTGGTCGGGGTGATAATATTTCATTGCTTTCATTACATGGACGTGATCGCGTATCCAGGTCACGAAAGCAGTGCGGGTTTTGCCACGAAATTGGAAAGTAGCAAAATTGACCGTATCTGTAACAATGAGTTTTTCTAAAGTGGACAATAATTCGCCATAAATGCCCGTGTTTGCAGCAAATTTAGTTTGAGCAACTAGGCAATAGTTTGTCAATAAAATAGTGGCAATTATTATGATTATTTTCTTCATGTTATTAAAAATAATTATACCTTTCAAAGAGAGAAAAGCAACTCGTATAAACGAGCTGCTCTTGGAAAAAGAAATAATGTATGAATCTATAGGCATTAATAAAATTTCCTAAACCTTCAAGATTTAGCAAATCTATTTACTTCGAGTATAATGTGGTTACGCTATTTGCTGGAAGTACCAGTAGTTTTTCACTATTAAATGCACCGACCGCTTTACAATCTTCGGTAGCAGAAGAGCGGTATGCTTCCAATTCAGTGGGTAAACCTGCGCCCTTCACACGCATTAATTTATCTGAACTACCTACATTTAGTAATATAATAGTTGTTTTATTGGTGACCGGATGTTTAAAGGCTACGACTACTACATTTTCATCAGTAGAGGCAGCCTCTACGCGCACCGCATCCGGGCGGACGAATTTGTAAAATTGCTTAGATGTATAATAACGCTTGCTTTTTTGTAAAGAAGAAGAAACCAAATTATATTCATTAATAGTTGGCTCACTCATCGCCCAGAAGACCCAAGCCGAGACGTTGCCGTGCCGCAGCGCTGTGTATATGGCTTTTGCCAAATCCATCGCGCCATTCCAGTCATTTTTATAACCGGAAGTTTCGGTCATCCACAAGGGAAGGTTGTAAGGTGCGCCCCAATTGTACATGGTGTTCCACGTCGTTGCACTGGGCGAATTCGGTTTGATACCATCCAAATCATAGCCGTGTACTGCCACCGCGCCTACGTACTGGCGGGCATCGGGGTCATCGAGCGTGGGTTTTATCATGCCTTCCACACCGCCCAGCCATCCGATGTCTTCGGGCAGAAATAATAAAGTTTTAATTCCTTCGTCTTTAAAACGCTTTCCAACCACTTTCATTACATCGCGCATCGCCGCTCCATTATATATGCACGACTGGTAACTTTGAGAAAAACGGGGCTCATTTTGAATACTAAAAGCGTATAAATCAATGCCGGTTTCGCGCTTCAACACGCGGATGTACGCCACACACATCTCAGCGAATTCTTCATACATTTCTACTTTCAACTGGTTGCTGGAAGTAGTCGGATTGGGATTATAATTAGGGGCTGAATTTTCGTTAGTTCCGTTCGTTAGCGCGTTGTTATTTTTCATCCAAGCCGGAGGACTCCACACCGAAGCAATAAATTTTACCTCTGGATTAGCGGCTTTCATCTCTTTAAAAAATGGCAATCGAGTGCCTAAATGGCGATGCGTTCCAGGGTAATCTTTTGTAATGTTATATTTTGATAAATCGGTTACTTTCGGATCATTATTATCATTTACATATTCAAAATTGGTAGGTACTTCGTCGCGTACAATGCTGGTTCCCAAGTCATTGACGAGCATATCCACAAATGCAGGGCTGGTAAATGGTCCGTCGCTCCAGGGTACATTTTGTGCGCCAAATGCACCAAAACCCGCTATCGTCTGAAAAGATTTGCTGTAATCAATCGTCACACTCGAAGTCTTTGTATTTACTCCAACGCGGGCTTCCAGCGGAGCCGCTTTTCCATCGCTTATTTTTACAATGATTAGATATTCTTTATCCAGTTCAAACGCAGCGGTTTCGGTGGCTTGTCCTTTTTTTTGCGTGCCGTTGCCAAAATTCCAATCGTATTGCAATACGTCGCCGTCCACATCCGATGCAGTGGCAGTAAATTCAACCACAAAAGGATCGGTACTTTTCGTGACTGCTGTCAATCGGGCATTTTCGGGCGCATGATTGGCTGCCTCTTCTTTTTTGCAAGCGGTGAAAAGGGTTAACGTTAAACAAAATAAGGAAGTCATATTTAGTGGTTTCATTATATTCAGAATTAAGTTTTCGAGAAAATAGTAAACGAGACAAAAAGTATTACAATGATACGAGCAGCCTGTATAACTTAATTTTTTCACCACTAAGCTCACTTAGCACACTAATTTTTTCGCCCGTATCGCATTCTTTAACTATAAATAATGTTAAGTCCTGTATAAAGACGCTAAAGTTTTACAATGTGATTAAAGTGTTTGCTAAAAATTGTTAAAAAAGCTAAGTGGACTCAGTGAACTTAGTGGTGAAAAAAATATGTTACACTGTATTTACATTTAATGTGCAATCTCGGTTTTTAATAATATTTCTCCGGTCTCTGCATTCAATAGGGTAGTGCTTGCTTTTGGTAATATCATATTTAAAATTTTTCCATTTTTTAATCGAATAGTACGGGCTCCACCGCCAGTGGTATGAATCATGATTAAACCGGCATTTGCATACGTAAAATCATTTTTATCATTGTAAATATGGCAACCCGCTTCTTTAAAAATAGCGCGAAATAAGTCCGTTTTCTGTAATGGAAAACCGGCAAAAATGGACGTATGCGTTGGAAACTGTTTTTTAGCAATCACCACTTCATTTTTATAATTTGCGAGCCATCCAATTGCTGTACTTGTTGCGTCTTTAATAATCACCGCAGGTTGAAATGCGCCGCTAAATGAATAGGTAGAATCCAATACGGTAGCCGTAATAGCAGGTTTATCCGGGGAAGGTATGGTTTCTATTTTTATCCCCGTCAATTCCATTACATGATCCAACTTATTTGTTTTATCATTTAAATAACCAGTTAAATAATTGTAAATAATGGTTCTGCCGTTTTGTGCTACCTTTTGCTGAATGAATTGCCTTTCTGAATCATTTATTTTATAACAATTGACAAATAGAATAACTTTATACTGATTTAAATTCACCCGATCTAAATCAAACAGGTAAATATGGTCGCCTACGACTCCTGTACGCATTGCATCTTCCACACCCTGGTCTATTACAGAGGCGCTGATAGGTGTCCATTTATTTTTTAAATAATAAAAATTTTCCTGATCGTACACATATAATACATCTGCTACCGAGCGATACGGCTCGTGTAAACGTTGGTCGAAAAATGCTTTCTCTGCTTTGATATTTGCTAAATAAACCGGGTTGTCCCACCAGCCGCTACTGCGTTGCGGACCGAAATCATAATACCACAAACCGATGCCTCGCATGAGCGGTAACATGGCGCTGCGCTGCAACACTGGCACGTAATCCATATCCACGGAATCTTTGGATCGCACCGGGTCAATAGAAATGTCGGCTTGCAAGTAGCCATTGTCCATTTCATCCAGCCAGAGTTTATTATGCAAAAGTGTGCTTTCTATGATGCCTCTTGAATTGCCCGAACCGCCCAGTTTGCGGCTGCTTTCCCAATAGGTTTGCGGAGCGGATAAATAATCAATGTAAGGAGAATCCAAAATTCGTTCAATCATGATATGCCCACCAATTGCCTGCCGACTGAACGTCATGTGAAAATAGCCGTAAAAAACACCTACAATCAGCGGTCGTCCCCAATTTTCTTTCGCCAAGCGACAAAAATATTCGATGTCCTCTGCCACCACTTCCTGCTGCGCCATAAAGTAATCAATCACCCGTTGCTCTTTGCTTGGATTTCTAAAGAAGCCATCGGCAGTAAAGTTGCGCTCAGTCGTGTCGGGGACAGTTGCACTTTCTAAAGTGAATTTTTTAGAATTCCATGCAGTTTGTAAAGTTTGATTGCTTTTGTATTTGATTTTCAGCCAATTGCGGAAGTAATTCGTCATAGCTGTACCTGTGTCCGGTTCATGGTCAATGAATCCCCAGTAATGCCATTCACCATAAATACCGCCTGCGATGTGCAAACCGATGACCGCCGCGCCTTCTTGCGTTGTCGCCAATTTTTTACAAAATTCAATCACTTTTTCACCGGATGCTGTACGCCATTTTAAGGAAGCCAGGCTCGCTCGTAACGGTCGGTCAATATCGCCATCCTCATTATTGAAAGGCGGTCCGTAGCGGCGTTGGTCAATCGGTCCATCCGCATATTCGGTGCATTCTGCGCGGTTTTGCTCATTCCACCAGAAAGGGGCATTGACGTGCAAGCGAATCACGACATTGGCATCCGGGCAGACATCCAGCACGCCCCGCACTTGTCGTTGCGCTTTAGCAATATCCAATGCAGGTTGATTCTTATACCAAATATCTTCTAAATATAAATCTACTTGAAACAGCCGAACACCGGCTTCGCAGAAGTTTTTAAGATTGCGGCTGGGGCGTTCTTCCCACGACCACCGCCCGCTGTACACGTGCGTGAGGGCATAAAAATGCGGACTCATTGGCACGTCATTTACAAAAATAGTGGGCTTGCCTTGATACGGAGCGACCTTAGCGGATGCGGGCTTTTGGGCAGATGCAGCAATAGCAAAAGCAGTTATTAAAAATAGAGTTAATGGTAAATACAATCTTCTCATTATTAATTTAATAATAACTAGGACGCTATTTTATCAAAATAATTTGTTTTGTTATCTGATTTTCACTCGTTTTACCGGTAAGAAAGTAAGTTCCAGTATTTAAATGTTGTACAATCATCTTGATGTGCTCATTAGAAATCTGCTCTGTTTGAATCGCAACAATTTTTCCAGTTGAATCGGCTAACTGGAAGGTATAATGTTGTAAATCTGTTCCTTCTATTGAAATAAAATCGTTAGTTGGATTTGGGAATATTTTAAAATTTATGGTAGATAGATTAATAACTGGAGTCGTAACTTCATTTTTTAATGAAATTTGAATATCATCGGCATAGAATGTAACATTTTTATCGTTTTTCCAGACAAAAACATTCAAATCAGCAATTGGTTGATTGGGCAAAGTAAATTCAATTTGCTTTTGCGTGTAAGTAGTTTCCGTAAAATGTAATAATTCGAAGTGCATTGTACTGCTGGCATCTTTATATTGCACACCTAAGTCGGTAGTGCCACTCGGGTTTATGCTGTTTTTACCCCAAGCCTTTAAGGTATAGGTCTCGCCCAGGGTAAGATAGAGCGGCTGTCCAGCACCACCACCGGTAGTTGATGCATTTACGCGTAGGTTGTTTTTTCCGTGTTTGGCATTCGCCGTGTTTTTTTCTACCTCGGCATTGCCCCAGTTAAACCACTCGTCCAAATCTTGCTCAAAGCTGCCATTGTAAAGCCAGGGCGCTTTCAATATCATATCGGGGGAATTAGCTTGTAATATATCATGATTGTATTTCCAAATTAAATTACCGACAAACGAAAGATTGGTGGGTATATTGCCATCGGTACGGTTTACTTCCCAAGCCCCGCCTCGCGTGGTACCTTGCGTGAGGTCGTGCGTGTCAGAGCCATCCCATTGCCAAAAAATATTACCTATTTTTTGATTCAATATAATATTAAATAAATCTCTTGCGACCCCCTTGCTATAGCCATTGGCAGTGCCAAACTCGCCGATATGTACCGAAAAATTACGCTGTTTTGCGGCGGCAAATAAGGTTTCAAGTTGTGGTTGTCCGTATATCCAGGTGGAGTACAGATGAACGGAAAAGCAAATATTTTGATAATTTTGGGTAAAATAATCGGCATAAGTCAAAATACCGCTGCCTGCCGCGCCATTTTTCATACCAGAGCCTTGCCCAAAGCCGTGTTCGTCCAGCACGATGATATTTTGCGCGCCGGTCGCTCGGATGGCTTTAACTACATAATCATGCGTGTTTTTCCAGCGCTCGTCCACATTTGGTTCATTACCAGGTTCATTCATAATGTTGAACCATACATACGAATTATTTTTAAAGCGATTTGCTAAATCTACCCACCAGTTTTTCAAAATTTCTAATTCGGCAGCGTTCGGATATTTACCGGTAAAATCATGATTTTCAATTTGTACGACTACTTTTCTACTGGTGAAAGCACTTACGATCTGGTCTAAATTGACATTATTATTGGGAAAAATATGCGCAAGACTTGGAAAGCAATTGACGCGTATGGTGTTGAAATTCCACACATTTGTAATGAGGTCTATATCCTGCAAAGTCGCGCGATTCCAGGGCCAGTGCGGTCCATTTACATTCGCCCCTTTAATGATAAACTCCTGTCCGTCTGGTGCCAGAATTTTTTCATTTTGAACGCTGAAATTTTGGGCAAAAAGCAGTTGAGCGATTACAAGGCAAAACAGTAGCAAGGCTAGTTTTTTCATAAAAAAAGGCTGTTTTAATAAGTATGGCATCCCACTAAATGGCGAGCTTATTGGAAAAATGTCAGACGAACTTGAAGTTGTCTGACATTTCACACCATTTTATTAATACCCAGGATTCTGTGTAATATTTGGATTTACGTCGGTTTCACTATTTGGAATTGGAAAGTAACGATGTTTATTAATATCAAACTGAATGACTCCGGGTAGTGCCGAGCTGAAAAAAGCATTATTCAACGTAATTTTGCCCCCCAACGACCACCTTCTCAAGTCGAACCAACGTTGTCCTTCGCCTGCCAATTCGCGAAGGCGTTCGTCCTGAATCCATTGTCGAATCGTTGCCTGATTCGTTTCTGTCGTTGGAAAGTTGGCAGGCACGGTGCCACCTGATACCATGTTTCTGGCGCGCGTTCTGACTTGATTAATGAAACCTATAGCATCTGATTTTGACCCACCGGATTCATTCAATGCCTCAGCTTGAAGTAATAACACATCTGCCAGACGCAGGATACGAGGATTATTTACAGAACTGGCTCCGGGTTGGTTCACTTTATCGCGGGTTACATATTTTCGGATCGCTTTGGTGGAATCTTTGAGCGTCAAATCGCGGCGCGGGTCGCCTATTTCAAACGCATCTACTAATTTTTGCGTAGCTATGAAAGGTGCTTTGCCAAATAAATTGAACTGATTGCTATAATAACCCCAAAATACCGATAGCGCGCCAATTGCGTTGTCAAAATCATTGGAAAGCCACACATTGTCGAAGCCAAAGGCTTGCGATGCCTGATGTTCAAACAGCGACTCAGAATTATTTTCTGTGTCAAAAGCGAAATTATCATCGAATTTAGCGGTCAAGGTAACGTCTTTTATTTTACTAAAAGCAGTGAGTGCCGCCTGATAGTCGGCGTTATTGCCAGTAGCAGAAGCCTTGAAAACCAATGCTTTACCAAGCAGTCCATTCGCGGAATTGGTTGTGACACGTCCTCTAAAGTCGGCAGGCCACGAAGCCGGTAGCAAAGTAGCAGCCTCGGTGAGGTCAGCAATCGCTTGGTCTAACAATTGGGTACCGGTAGAGCTGGATGGTGTGGTTTTATCTAAATCCAGTACGCGCTCCGTGACAACAGGCGAAGTGCCAAATATATTCCAAAGCAAATAGTGACCATACGCACGCATAAAAAGTGCTTCGCCGCGGTGATAATTTTTCAAATTGGGTGTTTGATAAACACCGGCTGCGGCAGTCGAGTTTTTTCCCAGTAAGACATTGGAACGGGCAATCAATTGATACGTAGCAGCATACATATAAGCCAATCGGTAGCTGCCAGGTTGGATATTAGAAAAGATTTCAAATTCATCCTGACCGCCGGTCGTAATTTCATCGCCGGGCAGCAGCGTCACGGGTTGTACACTGTTATCCTGTCCGCCATTGTACCAATACAAATCCGTCAGTTTGGCATAAATACCATACACCGCCCGTTCAAATTCAATTTCCTCTACGAAAAAAGATTCTTCGGTAGGACTGCCTGGCTGCACATCGAGCCTCTTTTCATCGCAAGCGTTTAAGGACAAGATGCCACAAATTAGGCTCAACTTTATGATAAATTTATTAAGTTTCATATCGCATTTAATTATAATAATAATTTACTTAAATAAACTATGAAATTGATAAAAAATTAACTCCAATAAGTGTGGCACATTTCAGCAATGCGCCACACTAAGATGAATGGTATTAAAAAGTACCATTTAGTCCAAATAAGATTTGTCGCGCCGGTGGTACAAAATCGTTCTCTGGGTCAATACCGGTCCAATTCGTAAACGTAAGTATATTCGTACCACTCACGAACACCCGTAACCTGTCTACGATTCGGCTTTTGCCAAACACGCTGGACGGCACCGTGTAGCCCACCTGAAAATTTTTAAGGCGCATGAAGCTGGCATTTTCTACAAAGCGGCTGGAGAAGCGACCATTGTTGTTAGGGTCGTTGCGCACGGCACGTGGTATCGTTGTAGAGGGCGCATCGGGTCGCCAGCGGTCAAGGGTGGAGGTCCATTGGTTGGCTCCAGTACTTGACATCCCTTCGCCAAAAGCTCTTGCATAGTTGTACTTTTGTAAATCGCCGACTCCTTGGAAGAAAATGGAAACATCAAAACCTTTGAAATTAGCACCAATATTGAAACCATAAAAATGACCAGCGATCGTATTGCCAAGGAAGACCCGGTCATTGTTATTGATAACGCTATCCGGTATCGGATTGAGAAAAGTGCCGGGCGTAGGATTGCCATTGATGTCGTTAAAATAAATATCGCCGGGTGCTTGGGTATTGGTCCCCACATTGTCTTTATACCTGCCTTTCCAAGCGTCTATTTCTTGTTGGTTTTGGAAAATGCCGCCTACTTCGTAGCCCCATAAGTAAAATAAGGGAAATCCTTCTTGAATTCTGCCGCCTTCGCCACCCAGTGGATTGTCATTGTAAAGCGACAAGACCTCATTATCCACGGTTGTAATATTGAAAGCAGCATTCAAATTTAGTTCGCCAATGGTTTGGTTCCAGCCTAATTGCAATTCAATACCTTGGTTGCGCACTTTGGCAATGTTCAGGTCAGCAGCCGATTCTATACCCGTGTTAGGAGGTAAACTCACTTGTTGAATGATACCGTCAGTAATTCTATTATAATATTCAGCAGTGAAACTGAGGCGATTATCCAATAAAAGTGCATCAAAGCCTACATTCGTCGTTCTCACTTTTTCCCAAGTCAATGCAAAATTGGGGAAATTGGGTAAACGAACGCCCTGCAACTGCGTCCCAAAACCATCTCCATTACCAGAGCCAAAAGAATAATCCGGGCCATTATTTACGGAAGAAAGATAGGCAAAGCCTTGCGTTGTTTCTTTGTTTCCTAATTCGCCCCAGCCACCTCTGATTTTCAGGTCATTGATAAAATCAGTTTTAGGAAAAAAGGACTCGGAACTGATACGCCAGGCTGCCCCTACGGACGGGAAAGTACCCCAGCGATACCCCGGTGCAAACACGGAAGAACCATCGCGGCGCACCGTTACATCCAAGTAATATCTGTCTTGAAATTTGTAACTTACTCGACCCAAATAGCCCTGCAACACTTGCGGAATACGCCCAGTAAACGTGCCATTGAAAGGTGGATTGTTGCCAACATTTCTAAAATCGGGGTCTATAAAATTGATTTGCCCCGAAGAAGCATCCGTGAAACGCCAAGTTTGTTCTTGGTCCATGGCGTTTAGTAGAATATCAAAGTTATGATTGCCAAAAGTTTTATTATAATTAATACTAAATTCTTTTACTAAGTTCAAATTTCGACTCTGACGCTCGCCATAGGAGCCTTTTGCGGTGCCATCATGCCCAGCAAATGGATTGCCCGGTGTTTGTGAAAACTGCCACGTAGGATCATATTGTGACCATTCTTTACGTAGGTTAAAATAGTAGTCGCCGCTCAAGGTGCCTCGAAGTTTCAAACCAGTGAGCGGTTCTATTTGCACATACGCATTGCCGATGACTCTGAATAACTGGAAAGTACGCTCCACGTATTGCTGGCTTGCAAAAGGATTGCCACGCGTAGCAGGTCCGTACAGAAACTGCGGGTCGCCATCAAAAATAAATTTCGGACCCGGATTGAGTTTTCCTAAGTCAAAATCAGGATTGGGCTTGAACTTGCCGGCTACTGAAGGCGCATAATTCCCTTTTTCATCAAAAATTGGCTGCCAGGGTGGCGCAGTCGCTACATACGCAAGGTCAGAACCGGTGTTATCTAAGGCATTATTATAAGCCAAACGGTAAGTAAGTCCTGCCTCAATGCGCTTGGATACTTTGCTGGTAAGGCTATTTGCAAGGGAATATCGTTCTAAATAATTCTGAATGAGCGACCCTTCAGTTTTACCGTAGCCCGCCGACAAAAAATAGGTGGTAGATTCACTGCCGCCACTTACACTTACACTGTAATCTTCTACCAGCGCGCCATCGTTTTTCAGGGCATCCTGCCAGTCATTTGTGGGTCGGTTGCCGAGAAAAGCGGCATTCGCTGGGTCAAATTCTTTCGGCAAATTTTTCGTTTCAGCTGGGTTATTCGCATACGCTTCTTGATACAGGGTGGTGTATTGAGCCGTGTTCAGCATCTCGAATGTTTGCGGCAAGTTTTGAGTACCTCTTTGCGCCGACACTTCTATTTTAGCTCTGCCTACTTTACCTCTTTTGGTGGTAATGAGAATAACACCGTTAGAAGCCCGCACGCCGTAAATGGCTGCTGCGGACGCATCTTTTAATACCGAAATAGACTCGATATCATTTGGATTAATCAGCGTTAGAATGTTAATCGGAGAGCGAATATCTTGAAAACCGGCAAAGCCACTGCTCGCCCCGCCCTCAATCACTGGCACTCCATCAATAACGTACAGCGGCTCGGCATAGCCAAACGTACTCACCCCCCGGATGCGCACCGTTGGGCGGTCAAATGGGCTACCACTCGGCGTAGAAACAAATACCCCAGCCGCTCTTCCTTGCAATGCCAACTCTGGTGTCATACTGGTACTCTTGGAAATATCTTCCGCTGAAACCGTGGAGATAGCGCCGGTTACATCTTTTTTACTCCGTTCACCGTAGCCAATCACCACTACTTCGTTGAGTGTATTGTTGTCAGCTATCAGTATAATATTGATAATGCCTTGATTACCAACCGCTACTTCTTGATTTTCGAAGCCAACATAACTAAAAATGAGTACGGCATTGTCATCGGGCACGCTGATTTCAAAATTTCCTTCACCGTCTGTTACCGTGCCGTTTTGAGTGTTTTTCACTTGTACGTTTACGCCTGGAAGGGGTAAAGACTGCTCGTCCACTACGCTGCCACGTATTGTTTTTGCAAACGGATAAACTGCATCAGGAGTAGTTGGTAACGCGCTCATTTCCAACTTCTTCGTTTCTTTCTTTTTCAATAAAATACGCTTATCAAACACTTCATAACCGATGTGAAGCGGATGGAACAATTCATTCAAAACTGACTCTAACCGAGTGTTAGAAGTATTCAAAGAGATGGTTGCGTTAGCTTGAATGGCGTTGGTGCTGTACACAAACCGTGCGTCGGTTTGTTTTTCAATTTCTTTGAGTACCTGTTTCATTCGCATTCCTTCTAAATGCAGTGTAACCTGCTTATCAAGCAAGTCCTGCCCAGTTAGGTCGTGGGCATTCGCTATCGTGCTGAAAAGGGTGACCAGCATCAATTGCACAATGGTTAGTCGCATGAGCTGCCAGATTTTTGGTTTTAGTTGTACATTTTGTTTCATACCTTTGTGATGATTTAGTAAGTGATCCGTAAGAAAGCGGTGTCCATTCTCTACAATGAGCCACCAATTTTTGCTTTTAGCGGGTTAAGAAAACGTCGGCGATATGTCCAGTATCGCCGATTTTTTTTATTGGAATTATAAAATGTTAACTTTTAAAGTAAAAATTCGCACGGATTGACCAACATTATGACAGATGCGATACTCCTTTCAAAATTAATGATTTATTATATGCAAAGTATGCTGTACTGTTCTGTATCTGAAATAAAAGTGTTCTGTGCTGTTCTGTATTCAAAACTAAATTTGGTAAATAAAAAATAATTGTATTTATAATTCCAAAACGGTAGAAGCTTTATTCGAGTGCAATATACCAAAATCATTCATTTGTAGACTTTCTCTATTCAAACGATGGGTTGGTACAGCCTTTTCCCTTGATAAAAATTTGAGTTTCTTTTACTTCATAATGAGCTTCTACGGACTTACATACCAAATCCAATTGTGTAAATAAGGGCAAGCCATTTAGGTCGCCAGTAAATACACATTGATTCAAATCTCCATTTTCAGTGACAATCTCTAATAGATACATTTTTTCCAACTGTGAAAAGATGAATTCCAAAGTTGCATCTTCAAATATAAATTCTGCAAGCGGCTCATTTAAAGGCTTTTGCGTCGATATAATCGGTTGTTCTACAATACTGGAAACCAGTTGCTTCGTGTCCGCACGAAATGTAACTTTTTGATTCTGTGTCAGAATTTTCTTTCCTTTTTTTTCCTTTCCCTGTTGCGTGTTTTCATAAACGGAGACTTTGCCAGATGCGACTTCAACTTCTATTGTATTAGAATTTTTTTGATTTTTAATATAAAAACTCGTACCCAATACTTCCGTTACCAAATTGCCCGTGTGTACTCGAAACGGCTTAGAAGTATCCCTTTTTACTTTGAAAAAACCAGTCCCTTGTAAGTAAACCGTTCGCGCGGCTTTGCCAAAATCATCGGCATAAGAGAGCGTACTTTGCGGATGCAGGGTGACCAAGCTGCCATCTTCCAGATTGATTTCCTGCGGTTTGGTAGAATTGTTTTTTACTTCAATGTCGCTTGCTGTGATAATTGGAACGGAGATTTTTACTTGTGTTGGCTCAGCGATTACCAGCCAGCCAGCCCACCACAGCAGTAAAATGGACGCTGCAACTGCGCCAGACCGAATCCAATATGTACGAAGCCGATTTTTTTTTAAGGTCGTGCTGTATTGTATTTTTTTCCAAAGCTGCACACTCAACCCTGCTTTTTTGCTTTCCTCCAAGACCTCGTTCTGTTTGTGATCCACGCGGTCGTACCATTTCACTACCACTTCTTCCTCTTCGGGCGTACATTTTCCAGCAAGGTATTTTTCCAGTATATTATCAAATTCGTACTGCGTCATGCCATTTAATGTGTTTGTGTGTTTGTGTGTTAATGTGTTTGCGTGTTTCAATTGTCGTATAAGACAAAAACACCATAACACAAAAACATCATAACACAATCCTAATTATCAGAATGAAATGTTTTTAAATGTGTTTTTAAAAATTGTAAAGATTGTGTAATATGATATTCGACTGCTTTTTCTGATAATTGTAATTTTGCTGCGATTTCCCGATTCGTTCGATGTTCAAAGCGACTCAAGCGAAAGACCTCCGCCGTTTTCTCTGGCAATTTTTTTAATGCTTGTTCCACTGCTTGCGCCAAATCATCAAAATATAAAATATCTTCAATCTGACTATTCTGCTCTATTTCCCTGAAAATGAGGTACTCCTGATACTTTCGAAGCGTAATTTGCGATTTAATAAGATTGGTGGTCAAGTGTTTTACAGATACAATTAAATATACCTCCAACTTTTTGATTTGCAATGTTTCCCGCCGTTTCCAAATACTCACAAACACATCGTGCACCAAGTGTTCTGCGTCTTCCTTTGAGCCGGTCTGCTGATATGCAAAGCGATACAACTTGTACCAATACCGCTGATAGATTTCTTCAAAAGCACGCTCGTCACTCTGCAAGAGTTGTTGCACCAAAAAATCATCCGCCTGTGTAGTGTATTTGTTAGATAGCATTACCGCAGTTTTCCGCTCATTGTTGGTGTATAGTCAATCGAAAAGCAAAATACCCTAAATGATTTGGAGAAAAAAGGAGAAATTAGGTATAAATTTTTTGTAGTAGCGTTTGAGAGGCGTTTTATTCTGAAATTCTTGGAGGATTTAATAATTGAAAGAACAAAAAACGAGCGACTCAGAAATGGAGAAATTCTCTTGGTCATTTAGTTTCTACTTGCGGGAATTCTACTTTGTTATAAATATCTTTTAATATTACAGTACACTCCGCAATTTGTATTACATCATTCAAGTTTCGATAACTTTTATAAATCCAAGTGTCCGTACTACCTTCTTGTTTTTCATACAATTCTACAAAAATAGATTTTTGGGAAATTAGTAGGTATTGTTTTAAACTTGGAATGGTTTGATAACACTGCCATTTTTCGTTTTTGTCATTCTCTTCCGTAGAATCGGACGCGGTTTCAAATAGAACGGCGGGATTTAGCGTGGCTTCCATCTTACTTTTATACTTATAATATTCCGACTTACCAAGTACAATCAATCCATCAGGATAATAAACGCGATTGCAATCAGGGACATACAACATCCTGGTCTCGGTCCAGATTTCTCCATTCTTGTCCAAAAAATAAGTATCAACAACTCTAGAAATATTGCGGACAATGCGTCCATGATTTGACGATGTATAACTCATAGGGCGTAGTTTACCATCTACATACTCGTAGCGGATTTTAGAAGTGGATTCAAAATCAAAATATTCCGAAAGGCTAAGATATTTAGTGGCAGCAGCAGTCATCTTCCCAATTTTTATCCAAAATAACAAATTTTTTCCGGCATTTGAAATATATTTCGATTTAGAACAGATATTTTTTACTTTTATAATTGTCAAAATGGCAACAATCTGGCGCATTTCTAAAATGTGCTAGATTTATATGAAATCACAAACTATACCTATGCCAACCAAATTAATTACGGTATTGCTATTTTTTTATACAGTAAATATTTTGTCTGCCCAATCTTATGAAAAGCTGATTATCAAAGGCTTACAGCAACCCGTCGAAATTATTATAGACGCTTGGGGCATCCCGCACATCTACGCGCAAAACGAAGCAGATTTATTCTTTGCACAAGGTTTTACCGCAGCGCGTGACCGTTTATTTCAGTTTGAAATGTGGCGACGTTCGGCGACGGGTACGGTTTCCGAAATTTTAGGACAACGAGAACTGAAACGCGATATTGGAACTCGTTTATTTAAATTTCGAGGTGATTTGAAAAAAGAACTCAATCATTATCATCCAAATGGGGAACTCATTATTACATCTTTTACCAATGGAGTAAATGCTTATATTGAATTGACACAACAAAAGCCAGCGTTATTACCACTTGAATTTAAATTATTAAATATTAAGCCCGAAAAGTGGACACCAGAAATTGTCATTTCGCGCCACCAAGGTCTGCTTGGCAATATCAATGAAGAAATTAAAACTGCTCAGGCAGTCGCAAAACTCGGCGTTGCCAAAGTAAAAGAATGGTCCTGGTTTCATCCCGGCGACCCGATTTTGGAGATTGACTCGAAAATTGATACCACGCTTTTTTCGCAAAAAATCATCGAACCGTATCAAGCATATCGCGGTGGTATTACCTTTCAACCCACCGATTTAATTGCTGAAGCCCGCACGGACGACTGGGAAAAGTTTCGTTCATTAGTAGAAATTGACCAAAAAACGGAACAAGAAGCGATACAAAAAGGCGCGGAAATGATTGGAAGTAATAATTGGGTGGTAAGCGGCGAGCGCACTCAAAGTGGTTTCCCGATGCTGGCGAATGATCCGCACCGGGCGCAGTCCGCTCCTTCCTTGCGCTATATGTCGCACCTGGTGGCTCCTGGTTGGAATGTAATAGGCGGCGGCGAACCAACAATTCCGGGCATTTCTATCGGTCATAATGAATACGGCGCATGGGGCTTGACCGTTTTTGGAACGGATGCGGAAGATTTATATATTTATAAAACGAACCCACAGAATTCCAATCAATACTGGTACAAAGATACCTGGGAGGACATGAAAATCATTAAAGATACGATTCGTATAAAAGGTCAAAAATCGGAAATTGTAGAATTAAAATACACGCGGCATGGTCCAGTTACGTATGAAAACAAGTCAAAAAATCAGGCGTGTGCATTGCGTTGTGGCTGGATGGAAATTGGTGGTGCGCCGTACATGGCGAGTTTGCGGATGAATCAAGCCAAGAATTGGGAGGAATTTCGAGAGGCGTGTAATTATAGTTATATTCCGGGTGAAAACATGATATGGGCTGACCGCGAGGGTAATATTGGTTGGCAAGTAGTAGGTATCACGCCAATTCGACGTAATTTTAGCGGTATGGTTCCTGTCCCCGGTGATGGCTCGTATGAGTGGGAAGGTTATTTGGAAATTAAAAAACGTCCAAATTTATATAATCCAAGTAATGGTTTTATTGCAACTGCGAATGAAAATGTAACGCCACGTAATTATCCTGATATAAACGCAGCAGTTGGCTTTAATTGGGCAGAACCGTATCGCGGCGACCGAGTGCGGGAAGTGCTTGGTTCTGGTCAGAAATTTACGCTTATGGATATGGCGCAATTGCAAACCGATTACCTTTCGATTCCTGCGCGAACGCTCGTTCCATTATTAAAAAATGTGAAAATTACAGATAATGAAGTTGCTGAAAAAGTTCGTCAAATGCTGCTA
Source organism: uncultured Saprospiraceae bacterium (assembly GCA_964549655.1). Taxonomy (GTDB): domain Bacteria; phylum Bacteroidota; class Bacteroidia; order Chitinophagales; family Saprospiraceae; genus JADJNW01. The sequence continues at coordinate 19,828 of CAZJXN010000008.1, read as the reverse complement.
AATTGGAATTTACAATTAGATAAAAACTCAATACCGGCGGCGATTTACGTGGCTTGGGAAGGACGTTTGTATAGTAATGTACGCGATGTAATAGTGCCGGAAAAAGAACGCGGTTTGGTGACCATTCAAACCAAACGTATCGTAGATTGGCTGCTGCTACCGGACGGACATTTCGGTAAAAATCCGATGAAAAGTAGAGATGAATTAGTTATAAAAAGTTTGCGAGAAGCCATTTATAATTTAAATATAAAACTCGGTACAGATATGAATAAGTGGCAATATGGGCAAGTTAATTACAAACACGTTTTAATAAAACACCAACTGAGCAATGCTGTAAAAGAAGACGTTCGTAAATTGCTCGACGTAGGTCCGGCTCCACGCGGCGGCAGCGGTCATACGGTCAACAGCACTGGCGGCGGTGATAATCAGACCAGTGGTGCTTCTTTTAGAATGATTATGGATTTAGCAGACTGGGATTATACGCTCGGCACGAACACGCCCGGACAAAGCGGCAATGCCAATCATCCAAATTATCGAAATTTATTTGATATTTGGGTGAATGACCAATATTTTCCAGTGTTTTACTCGCGTCCGAAAGTAGAATCGGTAAAGGCGGAGACGATTATTTTACAACCTAAATAATGTCTGAATTAGGATTCGTCAGATTGTAAAATATTAGGATATTTCGCTGCGCTGATATTATTTTTTAAGTATTTATAAAATATCACAATATCACAATATTATGCTCAAACAAGTACTATTTTTTCTACTATTTTTCCTTGCTTTTGAAATCGTAATTGCACAAAGTACGCCTCAACTCGACCCACGGATTTCCGCCATTGCTAAAGCGCCTTCCGCCAAACGCATTGAAACGGATATTCGCAAACTGGTCAGTTTCGGTACGCGTAATACGCTCTCAGATACGGTCTCGCAAACGCGTGGCATCGGTGCAGCACGGCGCTGGATTAAAGCAGAATTTGATAAAATTTCTAAAGATTGTAATAACTGTCTGGAAGTTATTTACCAAGGTTCGGTCGTGAAAGGCGACCCGAATGGACGTATCAAAACGGACACTTGGGTGGTAAATGTGCTGGCGATTCAACGCGGTAGTCGTAATCCCAATCGCTATGTAATTATGTCTGGCGATATTGACTCGCGCGTTTCTGACCCATCGGATGCTATCAAAGATTCGCCGGGTGCAAATGATAATGGCTCTGGAATGGCGGGTGTGATAGAAGCGGCGCGGGTTTTGTCAAAATATCAATTTCCAAATACGATTATTTACACGGGTTTATCCGCCGAAGAACAGGGTTTGAATGGGGGTCAATATATGGCAAAAGTCGCGCTGGAACAAAACTGGGAAATTATAGGGGTACTAAATAATGATATGATTGGTAATATCGAAGGCGTAAATGGCGTGATTGACAATACCACTTTTCGCGTGTTCTCGGAACCTACTTCTATGACTGAAACCGAGCAACAACGCGCTTGGCATCGCGTCTACGGCGGCGAAGTGGACGGACCTTCTCGGCAATTGGCACGTTATGTGGATAAAATGACCGATTTATATATGACGAATTTGGATGCTAAAATGATTTATCGGCTCGACCGTTTTGGACGCGGTGGACATCATAAACCATTTAATGATCTTGGCTTCACGGGTATACGTATCATGGAAACCAACGAAAATTATACTCGACAACATCAAGACTTGCGCACCGAAGATGGAATTAAATATGGCGATGTAATAGAAGGTGTAAATTTTGATTATGCTGCAAAATTAACGGGTGTAAATGCAATTGTCCTTGCTGGCTTGGCATGGGCGCCACCTGCTCCAAGTGGCGTGATGATTGGCGGAGCGGTGCAGCCTTCCACGCGCCTACAATGGGATGCTGTAAATGACTCAGATTTAATAGGTTATCGCATATACTGGCGGGAGACGACGGATGCGCAATGGAAATTCTCTCATTTTGTGGATAAAAGCGCAACAAATCATATCTTGGAAAACGTAGTGATTGATAACTATTTATTCGGCGTAGCTTCTGTCGGAAAAGATGGGAATGAGAGTGTGGTGACGTATCCGGTGACGTTGATTCCGGCGCGGCGGAGGAATTAGGGAATTAGATATTGAAATATTTTTTGTAATAGTCAGAAAATTTTTAATCTTCTGACTATTACAATTTTAGGGACAAGTTATTTTAAATAAATACTTAGAATAGCGTGTAAACTCAAGGATGACAGCTTGCCCTTTTTCTAGCTGTTCAAACACTACTTCTTTGGAATCATCCAATTCAAATTTTCTATAATCAGAATCATCGCTTGCAACCCAAATCGTAAAAGAAGAGGATCGCCAATGTTTTTTAGTAATGTAAGTTTGGAAAACTATTTTATTGTTTTTTTCAATATCCTTGCGCAATTTTGCAAGTGAACTAAAATATTCTCCAATAAAAATTATTAAAAAAATTAATAAAACGATTGGAAAAGCATTCCAAAAACCATATTCCGAAGCTAGTGAACGACTGTTCAAACCTCGTCCAGACATTGCTACAAAGACTAGGGCAACAAATACAGCTAATAGCAATATTACACCGATAGAAGCCTTTGACTTCTTATATTCATTCTGAAGTATTTTTTGTTCATTTTCGTTCAAAGATTCTGTTTTTATATCACGCATTTCAAAAAATATTAATAATATATTTTAACAACGAATTCTGTCCTCGTCCTCCTATCTTCCCATCCTCCTTTTCACCTCCTTTTCCACCAAATGAAACTCCCGATTCCCCTGCCCGGCAATTGCTGAATTTTCTTGCGCCCGACGGAATAAATAAGGAATGACCTCTTTCACAGAGCCATAGGGTACATATTTAATTGCATTAAAGCCCGCTTTTGCAAGATTATAAGAAATATTGTCACTCATTCCATATAATTGCCCGATGTAAATATTAGGGTGATTTGTAGGAATATTAAGTTCTTCTGTGAGGCGGATGATTTCATAACAACTTTCTTCATTATGCGTACCTGCCAGTATAGCAATGCGGTCGAGCCTTTTTAAAACAAATTCTAATCCATTATTATACATGATATCAGTGGTTTCTTTTGTAAGATTGATCGGGTTTTCATAACCCAAGCGTTGCGCGCGTTCGGATTCTTTCACCAGATATGCGCCACGTACTTGCTTGATGCCGAGGAAGTAATCCTTTTCGACAGCCCGTTCATAGCTAGTTTGTAATAGGCTAAAGCCTGCGGTACGGTACATTTGAATCGTATTATATACAATTGCTTCTTCGGCATTATATTTTTCCATCATTTCATCGGCGAGTTCACCAATAATATCCTGAATCCACGTTTCCTCGGCATCAATCAGCACCCGCACTTTCATTTCATGACCACGTTGGCAAATACGGTTCACGCGCTGGCGCACCCGCGCAAAGGCAGATTCATTTGCCTCACTCAAAATTGCCCCGGTTTGCACCTTTTCCAACAACGCAATATCGCCTAAGCCGGTTACTTTAAATACCGTAAATGGAATATCCTGCGCTGCCGCAAAATCAATCGTATGAATGGTCTCCGTCGTAGTTCGCTCATACTCCTCCTCTATTTTCTTACCTTCTACAGAATAAGCGATGTAAGTGTAAATACCAGATTTGCGCAAGTGCTGCACGGTTTCCGCGCATTGCTCCAGCGTTTCCCCACCTACGAATTGTTTAAAAATCGTGCCGCGAATAATGCGTTGTACCCAACTCCATTGGATCGTTTTTTCAATCAAATTCATGCCGAATTTCAATAGAGTAGGGTAGTTCATTACTTTGAACAAATAATAAATGCGGCGCAGGTCGCGATTGCTTTTATCGGCAAAGGCGGTTTGGGTGTTGTCGAAGGATATTTTTTGTTGGAGCATTTTTTAGCTGGATTGAGAATATAATCACTTGGATTGCTAAATTTACGGAAATACAAAGGAGAATTGCAAATGATGACTTTATTTGGCGAAGAACATCGAGAAGATGCGGAAAATGGCAAAAGAACGCAAAGCGGCATTGCTACGTCCAGAGTAGTGTTATCGGCTTATGTCGGCGATAATGATGTTGTTTTTTCTAATATTTTAGACTTGCATATACCTGCGGGTGCTGTGATAGCCGATGTAACATTTGGAAAAGGGGTCTTCTGGAATTACGTAAATTTAGAAAAAAATAAATTTACATTATTTCCATCCGATATTGCATTAAAAGAAGATACGTTAAATAAGTTTGTGCATCTTGCTCCCAAGACTGGCATAGATTGTCGAGCATTGCCTTACGAAAATGAATCGTTTGATTGTATTGTGTTAGACCCGCCTTACATGGAAAGTTTTTATCGGGAAAATGGCGAACATATTGGTGGGCAAGGCACACATCATTCCTTCCGACATGCCTATTCTTCTGATAATGGCATTGAAAAAACATCTGCCAAATGGCATGAAGCAGTAACGGAAATGTATGAACAAGCTGGAATGGAAGCGTATCGGGTTTTGAAGGATAAAGGTGTTTTTATAGTGAAATGTCAAGACGAGGTAAGTGCCAATAAACAAAGATTAACCCACGTTGAAATTATTACGAGTTATGAATCATTGGGTTTTTACACGAAAGACTTATTTATTGTAGTAAGAAATAATAAGCCGGTCGTAAGTAGATTAATTAAGCAGCAGCACGCCCGAAAAAACCACTCCTACTTTATAATTTTTGTAAAACAATCATCTAAAATCAAGAGCGCGCGTGTTGTTGATGTAAAGCCTCCAACAGAATAAATGGGTCACTTACAAAAGGAGCTTGAATCGGATAAGAAATAGGGATGATAGATTTTATAAGCTGTTTTCTTACTTCTTCCGGATACTTTTTATATTCAGATAATGGTAAATCGCAGTTTAATGCGAACGCAAATTCCCACTTATTTTTAAATGCAAATAGGTTAATGGCTACAATACCGAATTCACCGCATCTTAGACAGGTAGTTTCAATGGTGTCACCGTTAGATAATTTTATCTTTCTCCGGTCAGAAGCATCACATTGAAATCGGGCTTCCAATTCAGCACCTTTGAAAATACTTTTTTCGCCTGGTTGTTTTACCGTGCTAGTTTGCAATGATTTAATTTCAAATGTATAATCTTTTCCTTTGTAAGTTACTACCAAATCATGCTTGTTATTTCGGTCATGGTCATCAAATTTTATGAGTTTAGTAATTCGTCGGTCTTTAGCAAAGAAACCAAGCAATTTGGATTCAGCGAGATAGCCAATCATAAATCCTCTTAAACTTGGATTTCCCAGTATTAATTTGTTCAAGTCCGACAATTCAATATCCCATTTTCTCAAAACATCCTCTTCTTCAACGAAAAAGAAATATACCGGGACACCCATCGCATTAGCTAATAAATCAATGTTTTTTAAAGAGATATTTCTCAATCCTCTCTCAACGTCGCTGATATAGCTTCTGTCCAAGTCCGTCAACGCGGAGAGTTGTTCCTGAGATAAACCTTTTTGAGTTCTAAAATCTCTCAGTCTTTTTCCAAAAATTTGTAATACCTTTTCGCCATTATCCATGCGTCAATAATAGCGACACTACTAAGAAATCATTGTAGGCTATAAGTTACATTTTTCTTTTTTTTGCTATATTGGCGGTTTAAATAAATCCATATTCACACCATGAAAAAACACCTTACCCTCTGTTGCGCACTCCTTGCCTGCACAAGCCTGTGGGCGCAACCAAAATTCAAACTCTTCGACGAAAAATTTGACTACGAACCGAATTTATCCTACGATGCCAAAATCCCTTCACCGGCGCAGTTTCTGGGGTATCGCTTGGGAGAAGATTTTACGGTGTATTCGGAGGTGGTGAATTATTTTAAAGCATTGGATGCAGCTTCCAGCAAAATCACTTTACATGAGTATGGCAAAACGTATGAAGGTCGTCCCTTGTATAATGTAATCATTACATCGGAAGCAAATCATGCACGGCTTAGCGACTTACAACAACGCCATTTAAAATTGACCGATCCTTCTAAAAGTAGCGCCGGCGAAGCCGACCAAATTATCAAAAATGACCCGATATTTACTTCCATGAGTTATAATATTCATGGCAATGAAGCGTCTTCAACGGAAGCGGTGATGCAGGTGGCGTATCGGCTGGTGGCGGCGCAGGACGCAGAGACGCAGCAGGTACTAAATAACTCAGTTATTATATTATATATTTGTATCAATCCCGACGGGCGCGACCGCTACGTGTACTGGTACAAATCGGTGCGGCGCAATGTGAATGGCTACGAGCCGCGTGATTTGGAGCATTATGAGGAGTGGCCCGGCGGGCGTACGAATCACTATTGGTTTGATCTCAACCGCGACTGGGTGTGGGGCGTACATCCTGAATCGCGCGGACACGCTGCCGAGTATCAAAAATGGATGCCGCAAGTCCATGTGGATTATCATGAACAAGGTTATAATAACAATTATTACACGGCTCCGGGAACAACCCCTCGCAATTTACTTTTGCCCGACCGTTATGAACCATGGAGTGATACTTTTGGTATAGCGAATATCAAGGTGTTTGACAAATTTCAAGTGAATTATTTTACCCGCGATGCGTTTGATTTTTTCTATCCGGGCTACGGGTCGAGTTATCCGAGTGTGAATGGCGCGATTGGGATGCTGGTGGAGCAGGGCGGTATTGGCGCGGGTTTGGCAGTAGAAACGGACGATGGCACGGTGCTGACTTTGCAACATCGGGTATTTGACCATTTTTCGACTTCGATTGCCACGATTAAAAAAGCAGCGGAGCATAAAGAAATGTTGTTGCGTTATAGTTTTGATGCTTGGAGTCCAAAAAATAGTAAATCGAAAGCACAAACTTATTTACTCCCAGATAATGCGCAAGGTTATTTATACGATGTAATTGCCATGTTATTGCGTCATAATATCAAAGTAGAACGCACAACCGCTGACTTTACAATGGCAGATGCGAAAAATTTTCGTAGTGGAAAAGGCGAGAGAAAGAATTTTTCAAAAGGAACGTTTGTCATTTCTACCAATCAGCCGCGTCACTTATTGATTAACAGCATTTTAGAACGAAATCTTGCTATTGAAGACTCCGTAATGTATGATATGGCAACTTGGTCGGCTCCGTTGGCTTATAATTTGGACGCTTATTTTTCAAATACGGCAAGTAAAATTGCTACGGAAGAAGTAAAAATTACACCAACTTATAATAGCAAATTAAATAATCCAAATGCTCAATATGCTTACGTCATTGAGTGGAAGCAACGCCACGCGCCACGTGCGCTCGGGATGTTGTGGCAAAAAGGGTATAATGTGCGGGTTACCAAAGAACCATTTACGGATGGAAAGAAAAAATTTGGAGCAGGTAGTTTGGTGATTTTAAAAGGTAGAAATATCGAGAAAGATTTTGCAAAAGATTTACAAGAAATTGCGGACAGCGCGAAAGTCATAATCGACGGTTTTGAAACGGGGCGAATGTTGGAAGGCATGGATTTGGCATCCGGCGATAGTCGTCCGATAAAACGTCCGAAAGTGGCGTTGCTGGTGGAGCAACCCTTTAATTCATTGACTGCCGGGCAAATTTATTACTTATTTGACCGCGAAGTACAAATTCCAATTGAACGCATCAAGGCTTCGATTTTACAACAAACAGCGATTCCAAAATTCGGCTCGCGCTATGGCGGTGCGGATTTGAATGATTATGATGTACTCATTTTACCCGGCGGTGGCGCTGGTTTGAATCAACTATTTCCTAAACCGCAATTGGATGAATTGAAAGCTTGGGTCGAAAAAGGCGGCATTTTAATTGCTACCGAAAACGCTGCGCCGTTCTTCACCGACGACCGTTCTAAATTTACGAAAGTGAAATTGTTGGAGGTCAAACGCGATTCGAGCGAAGCGGCTACGAGTTTATCATTTGCAGACCGCGAAGATTTTTATGGAAAGAAAAATGTGCCTGGCACCGCATTCAACGCGAAAATTGAAAATACGAATCCATTAGCATTTGGTTTGGATAGCACTTTATATACGATTAAATATGATGGTTTGGCTTTTAAACCCGACCCGGATTTGCAAACGGTGGGTTCGTATTCCAAAGAAAATACGCTGGTTTCTGGTTATTCAAATCCAGAAAATATTAAAAATATTGCTGGGAATACGTTTGCGGGCGTGCTGCCGATGGGGCAGGGGAAAGTGGTGTTTTTATTGGATAATACGCAGTATCGGATGTTCTGGCTGGGTCCGGCGCGGATGATGGTGAATGCAGTGATGCTTTTAAAGGGTTTTTAAGTTTGATTGGAATGGTCAGACGACTTCGAGTCGTCTGACCATTTTATATTTACATTGCCGTGTTTCTATTGCCGCCTGTCATCAGCACGATACCAGCTATTACACCAATACCGGCTAAAATGAATAAAGTGTAAGATTGCTGCTGTCCGCCTTTGTCGCCAGCGCTGATTTCGATGTCGCCGATTTTTACATCTGCTGTATTTCTATCATATTTTGTAAAGCCGTACACGCCTAATGCGATACCTGCTACCAATAGTAAGATTCCAATAGTACGTTTCATAGTAATGTTGATTTAATCGTTTTGAAAATGATGTCAATAATTTTATTGTAAATTATATATTTAACTCGTTTTTATTATTTTTAATAAATATGCCAAAAAAGCCTCAATGGCTAAAAATAAATAAAAGAGGAGTCGTGGGCTGGGGGCGTTGTTGCATCGGTGCTGTTTTTGAGGTACCCGTACTTACATTATAAGCACTAAATGCGTACGTACTCAATATAAGACCAGCCACGATTAAAAAACTTCGAAAGGAGCGTTTCATGTGTTTATTAATTTTGATGGTTAAAAAGAACTTTCAATAGAAATGGAAAGTTGTCTACTTGTTCACCAGCGCAAAAGTTTTCTATTTTAGAATCCTATTAAAAAAAATGTCAAATTATTAAATTATGGATCCATTCTTACAACTTTCCGATATTCCAGTCAAGGACATCCTTCCCGGCTTTCACGGCAGGATGATTCATACGGATAACGTTACCATCGCGCACTTTCGCATTGATGCAGGAAGTACGTTGCCGGAGCATTTTCATGTACACGAACAAGTGACGAATGTGCTGGAAGGCGAGTTGGAAATGATTATTGGCGGCATTTGGCGTGTGTGCAAAGCGGGCGATTGTGCTGTCATTCCCTCAAATGTGCCGCATTCAGGACGAGCGCTGACGGACGTGTGGGTCATAGATGTGTTTTGCCCAACGCGGGAGGATTATAAGTAATGTGTAATGGAGTAACTCGATTAAAGCGAGTTACTCCATTACACATTACTTCGGAAACCGACTTCCATCCAGCCCTGATATCACTTTCAGCGCATTTTTATAATATAATTTCTTCAGAATATCATCCGGCAGCGCCAAGCCATACATCCGCCAAAAAGCATGATATCGTTTGTAATATGGGAAATATTCGTCATTTGATTCTAATACCCGAAAGTAAGTAGGATATTCATTCGGCACATAAGAATCTTTACCAAACATAACGCGGTCTTGATATTTTGTAAAGAATTTCAATGCCTGACGCGGCTGGCGACCCAATTCTGCAATGACTGCACCAATTTCTACATACATATTCGGCATCGCCTCAAATAATTTGCCAAGCATATCTAAATCGTTCGCGTGCCAACTCATGTGCGCCGCGATAAACTTCGTTTTCGGATGCTTTTTAAACATACTATGTTGCTCTTTCATAATCTGCTCCCATTGCACTTCGCTTGCCGTGCGCAGGCGGCGCGAGTGGGTTTTGAGTTCCAGCCAGCGTTCATTGGTTGAGTCAAATGGTTCCCAAAACTGCTTCGGGTCAGCCGAATGAATCAACACCGGAATGCCGAGTTCGCCACATTTTGCCCAAATCGGGTCGAGGCGCGGGTCGTCTATCGGTACGCGTTTATCTTTACTATCCTTCACATCCATGCCGAGGTTTTTGAAAATCTTCAAGCCTACCGCCCCAGTCTTTACATCAAATTCGATTTGTTTAAGCGTATTTGTCTGCCAATCAGCATCATCCAAACCATTAAAACTAATATTTGTAAAAAATGCAATGCGTTTTTCGTAGCCCTGTTTTTTTACGTTGTCTACCATCGCTTTGAGCGCTTCGCCGCCACGTCCGCTTAGATTGACCACAATACCCATATTCAGCGAATCCATCTCGCGCATCAGTTGATTCAAATCCTGCTTATCCATCTGCCAATGGTGACTATGCACATCAATAAATGGAAATTTAGAATGCGTCAATTGGTGCTCCGGCACCACGAGCGAGGAAGGCGGGTCATAAGATTCAAAATCCATATTGACCTCGGATTGTGCAGCTATTTTAAATGTAAAAATGAATGAAAATAATAAAATGTAAAATATTTTATTCATGAGTTAAATGGTATATTATTTACCTAAAACTACTACAAATCTTGCATCCAACGGATCTAAATTATCTTTTAAAACCTCGAAAAACGTTTGTCCATGTTTTAAATAAAAAGGCATAAAATTATCAATTCGCTCTTGCAAACCATTATTTGGAAAAAACTTATCGCGCAAGCCGCGAATTTGATTCAGCGCCGTTTCATGCCGTTGCTTCTCTGATTTCACAATCCTACTTTCCACTTGTTCCAAACTTTTTACCTGCTTGGCACCTTCCGCCAGAACCGATTTTTCCAGCGTTGGGTCCACACTTTTCGCTTTTTCAGCAATTTGTTGAAATAAATTTTCCAACACTGATTTTTCCTCCGCCAAACTTAACTCACCTTCTGAATGTTTGGCAATATAATTTTTAATTAGCACTTCTGTTTCTTCAAATAAATCTTCCGCGCTCAATTCCAATTTTTGCATTTTATTCGCCGAACTACCATCAATCCAGAGCGCAGAATTTCGCCGGATCAACATCGGAAAATTCAACCCAAAGTGCGCAAATTGTGACATCCTTTCCAACCAATAGGAAATCTCCCCACCACCACCAATGTAAGCCAAGTTCGGTAAAATCGTCTCCTGATAAATCGGACGTAGCACTACATTCGGGCTAAAATGCTCCGGGTGTTCGTGTAATTCCTGTATAATTTGTTCTTTTGTAAACGTATAATCTGTATTTAAAACCTTAAACGTATCTCCTTCTCTTACAATACGTTCTCGTAGTTGTTCGCGCAAGTAAAACAGATTAATTTCTCGTACATGCGCCTGACTGCTAAAGCCGAGTTTTTCCAATTTCTGTTGCGTGGTTTCTACCAGCGGCTGCGACGACGACTGCAACAGTTCTTCCTCCATAATGGGCATGAAAATTTGTTTCAACGGCACTCGATTTGTACCCAATGCTACCAATCCATATTCTTTAAATAGCTCATTTACAATGTGTAACGTTGCTAATCCGTAAAATTCTTGGGTTGTATAAGCCTTTTCTACAATTTGATAAATTCGTTGCGCATTCTCCGATTCGCCCAAAACTTGCTTTAATTCTTCCAAAACGAGTCCTAAACTTGCAGTTTTCATCCTGCCTACCGGTCCCGATTCACCCGATTGCCATTCAATTTTTTTATTAAAAACAGTAGCATGATTCACTTCTTCAAAATCATGGTCTTCGCCACCATTTACAAAAAAAGGTACAAAATGATACTTTGGATAATATTTATTTAATTGTTCTGCCAAATTTATGGTAGAAATGATTTTATAAATATAAAACAACGGTCCGGTAAATAAAACGGGCTGGTGTGCCGTCGTCACCGTGAATGTATTTTCATCCAACAGCGATTCAATATTTTGACCAACGGCATCATTTAAGTCAAACAACTTATACTGCTCACGCAGCACTTCAACTAAAACCGCCCGATTTGTGACATCCTTTTTCTTATCTTCAATGACTTGCGCGAACGCTTCCAAATTGACATCGTACTTATAAAAAGGGCGCAGCGCAGGATTTGCGGTAGTATAAGCAAGGTCTTTGGCAGCCAATTGTGGTACTTGCTCGAAGGGTATTTTCAGAATTTCCATGAATAGGGTGTTTGTTGGTAGAGGGTAGATGGTATAGGGACAAAGTAGTGATAGTCCATCTACCCCTATCCCGCTACATTTTTGTGCGAATAAATGAAAATATCTACAACTGTTCTTAGATTTGGTTGCATCTTAGCTTTATCTTAACAATCGGCGGGTGATAGGGTCATGGGTTGAAAGGGTGATAATGACAAAAGTGAAGATGGTTAAGGACATTTAGAAAAATCCGTGTGAATCCGCTGTATCCGCGTCCCCGACTTTGGTCGGGGCGTTTCTATTGATGTAATAAGCGTAAGTAATAAGTGCAAGCATGAACACAAGAACACCTTAACACTAGAACACAATTAACATCATGAAGCAATACATTTTAGCCCTCGACCAAGGCACCACGAGCTGCCGCGCAATTCTATTCGATAAAGATGGTAAAATACAAGCCGTTGAACAACAGGAGTTTACGCAAATTTATCCGCAGCCCGGCTGGGTAGAACACAATGCACTGGAAATCTGGAAAACGCAACTCGCCGTCACACAGCATTTATTACAAAAAAGAAATTTATCGGGCAAAGACATCGCTGCCATTGGCATCACCAATCAACGCGAAACGACCGTCGTCTGGAACAAAGATACAGGTGTTCCTATTGCCAATGCCATTGTCTGGCAAGACCGCCGCACCTCGGGCATTTGTGATGATTTGAAAGCGGCTGGGCACGAATCCTACATCCGTGAAAGCACGGGGTTGGTGGTGGACGCGTATTTTTCAGGTACAAAAGTAAAGTGGTTATTGGATAATGTTTCTGATGCAAGAGAACAAGCGCAACGCGGGGAATTATTATTCGGAACGATTGACTCCTGGCTCATTTGGAATCTGGCGGGCAGACAATTACATATTACAGATGTTACAAATGCTTCTCGAACTTTACTATTTAATATTCATACTTTAACTTGGGATGAACAATTATTACAAACGCTAAATGTTCCAAATAATATGCTGCCGGAAGTCAAGTCTTGCAGTGAAATTTACGGACAAACAGAGGCGAATCTCTTTGGCGAATCCATTGCGATTGCCGGCATTGCAGGTGATCAACAAGCAGCATTATTTGGACAAGTTTGTCACGCTCCCGGCATGGCAAAAAACACTTACGGCACGGGCTGTTTCATGCTGATGAATACCGGCGAAAAACCAGTTGCGTCGCATTCTGGTTTAATTACAACGGTCGCTTGGAGTGTGGACGGTGTGGTCAACTATGCGCTCGAAGGCAGCGTTTTTATTGCAGGAGCGGCGATTCAATGGCTGCGCGATGGCTTGAAAATTATTGACGAATCGCCTGATTCTGAATACTTTAGCTTGAAAGTGCCGGACACGGGCGGCGTGTACGTCGTACCTGCATTCACGGGCTTGGGCGCCCCCTACTGGGATATGTACGCACGCGGCGCGATTTTTGGCTTGACGCGTGGCACGTCTAAGGCACACCTAATTCGAGCTACTTTAGAATCACTCGCATATCAAACCAAAGACGTTTTGGATGCAATGGAAAAAGATGCGGGCACACCACTCCAAGGTTTGCGTGTGGACGGCGGTGCTTCTGCGAATAATTTATTGATGCAATTTCAATCGGATATTTTGGGTGTAAATGTCGAACGTCCGAAAATTATAGAAACAACGGCACTCGGCGCGGCATATCTCGCAGGATTGGCAGTTGGCTTTTGGTCAAAATCAGAATTACAACAAAAGTGGCAATTGGATGCTAAATTTGAATGTAAAATGCCGGAATCACAACGAAAAGAGTTGTATGGCGGCTGGCAGCAGGCAGTACGTCGGACGATGTCGTAACGTAGCACAGCGTTTACGCTGACCTCGTACCACAACCTTCAGGTTGTAAAATGGAGCGACCAAGCAAAAAGCGCAACCTCAAACCATCAAACTTTTGAACCTTTATCATTATGGCGGGAAAGATTGCGAACGTGTCAGAAATACTTCAATCCAGAAAATCCAGAACCATTTTCGACGTGCGCACCCCCGCAGAATTTGCACAAGGACACATTCCCCAAGCAATAAATTTGCCCTTATTCTCCAATGAAGAACGCGCCGTAGTCGGCACGATTTACAAACAGCAAAGCCCTGAATTAGCGATGCTGAAAGGCTTGGAATTTGCCGGTGCGAAAATGCGTTGGTACGTGGAAGAAGCGCAGCGGCTTGCGGGTGGACAGGAAATTGCGGTACACTGTTGGCGCGGCGGCAAGCGAAGTGAGAGCGTAGGTTGGCTATTAGCACAAGCGGGTTTTGATGTACTAATTTTGCAAGGTGGGTATAAAAATTATCGAAATTACATTCATACTTATCTCACCGAAAAAAAAGCGCCGTTTGTAATTCTCGGTGGTTATACAGGTTCCGGCAAAACGGAAATTTTACAAGAATTGGCAAATTTAGGCGAGCAAATAATTGACTTAGAGGCGATTGCACATCACAAAGGTTCCGCATTTGGCGCATTAGGCGAAGTACCACAGCCAACGGTCGAGCAGTTTGAAAATGACTTATTTGAAGCCTATTTAAAATTAGATAAAACGCGCCGTATTTGGCTGGAAGACGAAAGTAAAGCGATTGGAAAAGTGTATATCGCCGATGGTTTTTGGCAACAAATGCTTCATTCGCCGCATATCAAATTGGAAATTCCATTACACGAACGCATTCAACATTTAGTTCAAATTTATGCAAGTTATCCAAAAGTAAATCTGATTGAGTCCTTTCAAAAAATAAAGAAACGTCTCGGCGGATTACATTTGAATATTGCAATAGAAGCCTTAGAACGCAATGACTACGCGGAAGCCGCTCGAATTGGACTCCTTTATTATGATAAAGCCTACGACCATTGCCTTCAAAATAAAACGGAAACGTCTATTTACTCGTTTAAAGCTGGTACGTTCCATCCTGAAAAAATTGCGGCGGATTTAATTACATTCGCGCATAGCTTGGATGGGACACTGATTTATTATGATACAACTGATTTTCACTGATTTTTTTACGCGCAGGACTTAAATAGCACACGGGTTTTCTAAATAATTTCAGAAAAAAATCCGTCAACCATCCGTTGTCCCGACCACTGTCGGGATGAAAATCCGTGTCCCATTAAAGACGTAGGATAGCGTAGTAAGTTTAACTTTAATGCATTAGAAACATAATCATGATTTCAAATAATATTCAACCCTACAAACTCACCCAATACAGCCACGGCGCAGGTTGCGGTTGTAAAATTTCACCCAGCGTTTTAGACCGCATTTTAAAAAATCAATCCTCCACAATTCATTTTCCAAATCTCTTAGTCGGTAATGAAGAGCGCGACGACGCGGCGGTACTGGACTTGGGCGACGGCACGGGCATTGTCAGTACCACTGATTTTTTCATGCCAATCGTAGATGATGCGGAAGATTTTGGTCGAATCGCATCCGTGAATGCGATCAGCGACGTGTATGCGATGGGCGGCACACCGATTCTGGCAATTGCGATTTTGGGGTGGCCCATCAATCAATTACCGCCAGAAGTAGCGAATCAAGTAATCGAAGGCAGCCGAAAGGCTTGCGCGGAGGCAGGCATTCCGCTGGCGGGTGGGCATAGCATTGATAGTCCGGAGCCGATTTTTGGCTTGGCAGTGACGGGCCGCGTAAAACTCGAACATTTAAAGAAAAACGGCGGCGCGACGGTCGGTTGTAAATTATTCTTAACCAAGCCTTTAGGCGTAGGCATTCTCACCACTGCGCAGAAAAAGGAAAAACTCCTGCCAGAACATAGCACGATTGCGCGGGACAGCATGACCAAACTCAATAAAATTGGCGAAGTTTTTGGTAAATTACCTTACGTAAAAGCGATGACAGACGTTACCGGTTTTGGATTACTTGGTCATTTAAGTGAAATGTGTGAAGCGAGTAATGTAAGCGCGGTCTTGAATTTTAATAAAGTGCCAACAATTAATAAAAATATTTTAGATTATTATTTAGCTGCTAAATGTATTCCCGGCGGTACACATCGCAACTGGGAAAGTTATGGGCATAAAATCGCGCCGCTGACGGACGAACAAAAATTTGTCCTTGCCGATCCGCAAACGAGTGGAGGACTATTAGTGGCAATTGAAGCGAATTGCGTGGCTGATTTTCAGGAAATTGCCAAAGAAAAAGGTTTTGAATTGGAGGCTTTTGGAGAAATAGTGGAAAAGAGAAAATATTTGATAGAAATAAAATAATCAAGGCGGTAAAAGTTTACTATTTTTGAGGTAAAAGAATACATTAGGCAATAGTGATAATAAAAAAAGGTGTAATAGAATATTTCTACTAAGTGGTGTGACAAACAATAAAAAAGTCATTGGATTTACAAATAATGAAGATATAAATAAGAATATCATTATTATTAAAACTACCTTAAACAAAGAAAATGGCATTTTATCTATTAAAAAGTCAGTAAAAAGCAAGCTGAATAGTCGAAATAAGACGACGCTTATAAAATATACAATAAGGTATTCCAAAAAAATTACATAACTATCTGAAGACTCATAATTCAGTTCTACATAAATTAAAGCATAAGGTATTATTAAAAATAGTGTAGTGACTATTAATTGCAAAAATCTAACAATATTTAGATTGTTATTCATATACTATTTTATCCAGATCATTTGTTTTGTTTCCAGCGCGAACTGAAAAATAACCAGTCCAGTATACTTGCTAAAAAGGAAGCTCGTCGCCGTCTAATACCAGTATGCAGTTGGCTGTACGCAGTTGGCAGTCAGTAAGTGATTGATTTACATGGTTTTAAAATAATTTAATACGCCATTTTAATTTCATTTTAGTATAATTCATACTTTTTTCCTTCTTGCTCCTGCATTTCCTCCGCGATAAATTCTTTACAAGTGCAATAATCGTTGCCCCAAATGCAGGTTTCCGGATCATATTCACATAAATCAAGATGTATAGTTTCCTGACTCACATATTGCACGGGTTCGGTGCGCCAATAGTTGAGCAGAACTTGATAAATGGTACGTGAAGGAATGCGCTCGTCCGGGATGTGCACATCAATGTTAAACGACTGCCATAAAGAAACAATTCCTTGCGCCAGCGCGCTTATTTCTGCTTCTGACAATTTGCTTTCCGGTGGAAAAACTTCTGCGGGAATACCGAATAAATCGTCCATTTTCCAATCTTCTCCATTTTCCCATTCTATAATGTAATCCAGTCCATAATCAGCAGCCGGATGGTCGGGATATAACAGCGCGTAATCAACGGGCGGTGGCTGGTGACTTTTAGCCTTTTCCAAATCCTCCAGCAATTGGGTAATGTAACGTTGCATAAATTTGTTTTTAAGGTGTTATTACATTGCAATATACGCCTAAATCACCTATATTTGTAAAAAAGCAAGCGATGACCGCACAAAAATTAACCAATTTACAGGTAGAACTTATTAAGGTTTTTAGTTTCGACTTGAGTGAAGCGCAAGTGCTAGAAATCCGTTCGTTACTGGCAAATTATTTTGCGGACAAAGCGACGGAAGAAGCAGACCGGCTTTGGGAGGAGCGCGGCTGGACGGACGAAACGATGGAAAATTGGGCGGACGAACATTTTAGAACGCCTTATGAAAATTAGCTATGCGTGTAATACTTGATAGCAATGCACTCCTAATTTCTATTCCTAAAAAGTCAAAATACCGACCCATCTTTGACGCGCTTCGTAAAGGTGCGTTTATTTTATCAGTTAGCAATGACATCTTGTCAGAGTATGAAGAAATTCTTGCTATTAAAAACAGCGTAATATTTGCAACTAATATCATGGAATTATTGAATGTTCTTCCAAATGTGGAATATCAACAAATCTATTACAAGTGGTATCTTATTCAACAAGACAAAGATGATAACAAATTTGTAGATTGCGCTGTAGCCGCTAATGCTGATTTCATTGTTACAAATGACCGTCATTTCAAGATTTTAAAAAATATTGATTTTCCCACCGTTAAAGTGACTCGCATAGAGGAGTTTCTAGAAATGGTGGAACGAGGAGAATATTTGATTGAAGTGAAGTAGAGAGGCACTGGTTGCAAACCAGCGGTAGCTTGGGGCGTTTTTAGAAATGCTGGAAATTCGATAAAGTTTTAATCTCACCGAAACACTTCCCCCAACGGCAACTCAATACCCAACACATTGTCTTTCAGCACCTCTTCCCCAAGGAAAGTATCATAATGGTCCGCCGAAGAAAAGACATAAACCGTTTTAAATTGTGGAATGATAATCCAGCAGGAGCGCACGCCTTTTTCAAAATATTGGTTAGCTTTGTCGGAAAGTCCAAGAATACCTTGCGTAGCAGAGAGGATTTCAATTGCACCAAGCGGCGGTTCGGTTTTGCGAATTTCATCGTGCCGAAAATCCATTTCAAAATAATCATAAATGGCCACATCTGGTACGGATTTCCAACCTTCTAATTCCAAAGATAGTTCCGACAAAAACCGATACTTTTCTTCATAGCGATTTCCTAATCGCCGCGTCAAGTTCGATTGTACAATAGAGTGTGCTAAACTTGGCATGGGTTTTCCTCTTTCGATTTCGTATGGGCTTATTGCTTCCACCAGCGTCTCCATAATTCTTCTTTTTTTCAAAAATAAGAAATTTCCTCTTCGGAATCAAATTTTTTGATTCAAACCATCCAATTTGTTTAAATTAGCTGCGAATCTAACTTTACCAACCATCTAAAACCGTATTTGTATGCCTTTGGATAGACGCAATTTTCTACAACAAATGAGCGGCTTGACGGCTGGTCTGGCGCTCGCACCTGAATTTTTATTCCATAATCTAAATGCTAAAAAAATGTTCTTTGAAATTTCCCTTGCTGAGTGGTCTTTGCATAAAGCCTTGTTTGCCAAGCAGATGACGAATCTGGATTTTCCGGCGAAAGCCAAAAAAGATTTTGGTATTAGTGTGGTGGAATATGTGTCCGTTTTTTTTGAAGACAAACAAAACGATAAAAAGTATTTGAACGAATTATTAATGCGATGTAAAGATAATGGGGTAAAGAATCATTTAATCATGATAGATAGAATGGGTGAGTTGGCTACTAATGACAAAGCGGAGCGCGATAAAGCCGTAGAAAATCATAAACAATGGGTGGAAGCAGCAAAATATTTGGGTTGTAAAACAATCCGGGTCAACGCAGGTGGAAAAGGTACACCTGAAGAAATGCACGATGCGGCAGTGGATGGTTTAGGCAGGTTGTCTGAATTTGCTAAACCATTCAAAATCAATGTGATTGTAGAGAATCACGGCGGCAATTCTTCCAACGGACAGTGGCTCGCAGACGTGATGAAGGCAATTAATATGAAAAACTGTGGTACGCTGCCCGATTTTGGCAATTTTTGTATTCGACGCGAAAGCTCGCCAAGCAATCCGTGGGGCGGACCCTGTGTGGAAGAATATGACCGCTACAAAGGGGTAACAGAATTGATGCCGTACGCGAAAGCCGTAAGTGCCAAAACATATAAATTTGACGAAAAGGGAAACTGTATCGAAACGGATTACGAAAAAATGATGAAAATAGTAAAAGACGCTGGATTTAAAGGGTATGTCGGTATTGAATTTGAAGGAGACACACCGGAAGAGGAAGGTATCCGTAAGACAAAAGCACTGCTGGAGCGGGTGGGCGCAGCATTGGCATCATGAAATATTTAAAATATATTTACTGAATTTTATAGATTTAGTAGTGTGTAACCAAGAGACGCATTGATATAAGTTTCAAGTTAGGAAACTTAAACCAGTTTTATA